>NZ_CP070614.1:300000-468864 GCF_017068395.1 Rhodococcus pseudokoreensis
GCAATATTTTGCATGCAGGATGTCGTGAGAGCCACGTCACGTCCGTGTCTCGGCTCCAGGACTACATCTACTCGTAGAAGGAAGCTCATGGCCCCACACCAACCCGAACTGACCGAAGATGGTCTTTCTCGCGGCCTGAACGCCCGACACATCCGCATGATCGCGATCGGAGGGGCGATCGGCGTGGGACTGTTTCTGGGATCGGGCAAAGGCATCAACTTCGCCGGCCCGGCCCTCATCGCGGTGTACGCGATCACCGGATTCTTCATCTTCATCGTCATGCGAGCACTCGGCGAACTACTGATGTACCGGCCCGTTACCGGAAGCTTCGCCGCATACGCGAGAGAATTCCTCGGCCCGTCCTACGGATTCATCACCGGGTGGGGCTACTGGCTCACCTGGACAATAATCGGAATGGCAGAACTCACTGCCGCGGGCATCTTCGTCAAGTTCTGGTTGCCGTCGATTCCGCAGTATCTGACCGCGTTGGTTGCCCTTGTCGCGATTATGGCGCTGAACCTGGCGAGAGTCGGCTTTTTCGGCGAAGCCGAATTCTGGTTCGCCTCCATCAAGATTGTCACCATCCTCGCGCTGATCATCGGCGGTGCGTGCGCATTGATCTTCAACCTCGGCACTGCCGGGCGAGATGGTTCCATCGAGAATCTCTGGTCTCACGGTGGCCTCGCGCCGCAAGGCTTGCTCGCCGTTCTGCTGGCCTTCCAGATCGTCGTCTTCTCCTACCAAGGTGTGGAACTGATCGGTATGACCGCGGCCGAGACCAGCAACCGAGAAAAAGTTCTTCCCAAGGCAATCAACTCCATTCCCTGGCGAATCGGGATCTTCTACGTTGGAACGCTCATCGTGTTGCTCTCGCTCTTCCCGTGGGACCAGTTCAGCGCCAACGAGAGCCCTTTCGTCAAGGGCTTCGCTCAACTCGGTCTACCGGCGGCCGCGTCTGTCATGAACTTCGTGGTCCTCGCCTCGGCACTCTCGTCATGCAGTGCCGGCCTCTACAGCAACGGCAGACTGCTCAAGAAGCTCGCCTCAGACGGCATGGCGCCCGCCCGGTTCCGCAAGACCAACAAGGATCACGTGCCTGCCGCCTCGATCCTGGCATCGGGTGCTGTCATGCTGATCGGTGTAGTGGTAAACGCCATCGTCCCGGAGAAAGCCTTCTCGTACATCTCGGCCGTCGCCACCATCGGCGGCATCTGGTGCTGGGGAATTATCGTTGTGTGCCATCTCGTATACCGATCGCGAGTGGCAGCCGGGGTGGCCGCTCCGAGTCCGTTCCGTCTGCCCTTCGCCAAGCCTTTGTGCTGGGCCACACTGGTCTTCTTCGCGTTCGTGACGGTCTTGCTGGCGTTCGACGAAAGCCAAAGGGTCGCTCTCTATGCGGTTCCGATTTGGGCTGCCGTTCTGCTGATCGGATACCGTGCCTCCCGTTTCCGCCACGCGGTCGACGAACCACAACAGGTCGGTTGGTCGCTGTCCAAGCGGTGACATCGGCCGGGCGCGGAGCCAAGCCGTCCGCCGCCCGCGCTCACGATTGATCGCAGCATTGGTCACCATCGAGTGACCGACAGCGAGTGCGGGATGGGCTAGACCAGTGCCGGGCGCGGCTCACCGCGCCCGGCACGTCTGTTGCTGCTTCGCACCCAGAACTTCGTGGGCCCGATTCCTGCCGTCGGTAGGCATCTTTCAGGATGGTCACTTCGGTCACCTCGAGCTTGGTGCGTCGATTCCGAGCGAGAACTGTGCCTCCTCGAGTGTCAGGCCATCACGTGCGATCTCTCCCGAAACTTCGAATCTGCAGCGAAGCCCAGCGCCCTCTTCCACCCATCGAATAACGATCCCTCGGGAAGAGGCTACGTCGGCCATTCGCTCCTGTAGGCGCAGACGCTCGACAACCTGCTCGAGCCGGATCGCGGCGATAAGCAGGCGCGATTCGCGGGTGGCGCAGTCCGCGGCGTCGTCTCGTAGCATGACCCAAAGGGACTCCGACACCGGCAAATTGACCGGACGAGGCAATCCATGAACGAGTTCTTCGTCATTCTCGGTGATCCGGCGAGGGACGATCGGGTCCATCGTTCTCCTTGGAGAGCGTAACGGTATTCTGGAAGGTGCAGCGGGTCGCGACAACCGTGATCGAGGGACCATATCGTCCTTGTCGCGTGTGCGACGCAACGGCACCCCAACACCCTGTACCGCGTCCTGCGGTTCAAGGCGGACGCGGTACAAGGCGACGGAACATCTTGTGATGGACGGTCGGTTGGACTAGCGAATCGCTCGGAATTTGAAACCGGAGACGAGGGCTATGATGCTGATTCCGGCCAGAAGTGCCAGGTAATAGCCTGGCGCGACCGGTTGTCCGGTCGCCTGAATCAGGAATGCGGTGACCATCGGAGTGAAACCGCCGAAGATCGCGACCGTGGTGTTGTAGCTGAACGACAGGCCCGTCGCTCTGGTATGTACTGGGAACGCGTCGGACATCACGGATGGTAGCGCACCGAAGTACGCGGCCTTCATCGCTCCGAGGGCGATCATCACCAGGCAGAGTACGAGGAATGACTTCGCGGCGATCAACCACATAAAGAGCGGAATGACGGTCACTGCGATGACGACGGCCGCTGGAATCATGATGTTCAGTCGTCCGTATCGGTCGGATAGGTGTCCGACCACCGGTGTTGCGAAGGTGAGGATTGATCCCGTAATCACCAGCGAGATGAAGGAGGTGGACTGTGAGAGTCCGAGTTCCTTGATTCCGTAGGTCGGCATGTATTGCATGGTGAAGTTCAAGGCTGTCGAGATGGCAAGTGATCCGCCCGCGATGACGATGCTCAGCTTTTGGGTGCGGAACAGGGTGCGGATCGGTTGTGGCTGTGTCGATGGGTCGCGTTCGACGGGGACTTCCTCGACCACCCGACGGATGATGTACCCCACTGGTCCTACGAGAAGTCCGAAGATGAAGGGAATCCGCCATCCCCACGAGTTCATATCGTCTTCATTGAGTACCGCGGTCAGGCCCGCGACGAAGATGGCTGCGAAGGTGATCCCGAGGCCCTGGCTGGCGAACTGGAAGCTTCCGAAGAAGCCACGACGCTTGCCGTTCTGGGCGATCAAAAAGGATGTTGCAGCGCCGAATTCGCCTCCGGCGGAGAACCCTTGGATCAGCCGGGCCAGAATGATTCCCAACGGCGCCAGAATGCCGATCTTGTCGTGGCCGGGCATGAACGCGATCAATGCGGTACCCACGACCATGAGCCGAATTGTGAGCATCAGACCCTTTTTCAGGCCATTGCGGTCCGAGTAGGACCCGATGATCAGTCCGCCCAGCGGCCGGACCAAGTACGAAACGCCGAAAACGGCGAAGGTCTGAATGAGCTGGATCGATTCGCTCTCGGATGGAAAGAAGTTGTGACCTATGTAGATCGCCAGGAGCGCATAGATAGTCATGTCGAACCACTCGAGTGCGTTCCCGATAGTCGCGGCTGCAATGCCGCGCGTCCGCGAAACGTTGCGCGCCGCTGACTGTGGTGGTTCTGTTGCCTGATTGCTTACCATTACGACCTCCGGTTGAATGATTCTCGGTTCACGCGCTCTCGACAAGATCCCGAAGGGAAGGGACGCCGCTGTCCCGAGGGGCACCGAGATCGAAGAAGAGCCCAGCGGCGATGCGGAGACCCTCCCGCGCGACCCGGGCGAGCATGTGCTCGTTCGGGGAGTGCTGAAGACACCCCGGGTAGGAATGTGGAACCCAGATCGTGGGTAGACCGAGCGTGGATTCGAAGACGCTGTTCGGGAGCGATCCACCGAAGTTGGGCAGGATCGCCGGTGTTGTCCCCGTGGTGCGCTGGATCGAGTCACTGGCCCAACCGACCCACGGGTTGGTCGGGTCCGTGCGGCTTGCTTCATAGCGGGTCAGTGTGCGGACCGAGACCATGGGGAAGCCGCAACTATCGAGATGAGAGCGGAGTGTGGATTCGATGTCGTCGACGTGTGTGCCCACCACGTATCGCAGTTGAAGAACGGCACGCGCTGCGCCGGGTATCGCGTTGACGGGATCGGCGGTGTTCCCGGCGCTCATGGCGAGCACCTCGAGGGTGTTCGCGCCGTAGACGCGCTCGGCGGCCGTCAAGGAGGTGTCGGCCCAGTCCTCGTCGAGATCGGGATCGTGTTCCTCCGTGACAACCTTGACGTTGGCAAGGGCATCGCGAACCGAACGTGGTATCCCTTCAGCCGGGAGCAATTCGCTCAGTTGTATTCGACCGTGTCCGTCGACGAGAGATCCGATTGCGGCGGCGAGGGTCGTCGCGGGATTTCGCAATAGGCCACCCCAGTTACCCGAGTGATAGTCGCCGGCCCTCAGATCGACGGCGAGTTCGAACCCGATACCGCCTCGGTTTCCGAGAAAGAGGGTGGGAGTGTCTGCCGCCAACCGGGGACCGTCTGAGGCGAGGAAGACGTCTGCTGCAAGCTCTTCCGCGTGGGCTGCCGCGAATTCGTCGAGAGAAGGTGAACCGATTTCCTCCCCGCATTCGAACAAGAATTTGAGGTTGAAACCCAGGTGTCCGCGTTCTTCGAGTACTAAGCGAAGGGCTGTCAGATTGATCCAGTGCTGGCCCTTGTTGTCCGCGATGCCGCGCCCATACCAGTAGTCCCCGTCAGCGTCGAGGACCCAAGGATCGCGCGCCGCGGCCCACTGGCCTGATTGTCCGGGCACGACATCGGCATGACCGTAGAGCAACAGTGTCGGCAGGCTCTCGCCCTCGCAGCGTGTGCCGATGAGAAATGAGTTGCCACTTCCGCGCCAGTTGTCGTAGCGCGCGACCGCTGCCCCGAGAGCTTCCAATGCGGGCGTAAGCACCTCTCCTAGGTATGCGCTTAGCGCAAGGCGCCCGCTTTCGGTTGAGCTTTCGGTGGGATACGAGATCAGGCGCGTCAAATCCTGGAAGAAGTCGTCCGAATCCGCGTGAAGTGCGGCTTTGTTGAGAATGTCTGTTCGCAAGGTATTTTTCCTCACAGCGAGCGGATGAATATTGGTCGATCCTAAGAGCGTGAACCACGCCCTGACCAGTATCATTTTCGCTAACAGGTTTGCGTTCAAGGCAACACAGAGTCTTACGTTCGGGCAACCGCCCGGACACGTGTTCGTAATCGGAGGAGGTAAGGATGAATCTGCTGACGACGGCGCTGGTGTACTTCCACGAGGTCTCGCGTACCGGTTCGATCAGCGAGGCGGCACTAGCTCAGCACGTCTCTCCCTCGGCGATCAGCCGCCAGATCAGCCAACTCGAAGCAGCCGTAGGGACAAAACTTTTCGAGCGACAGCCACGCGGGATGTCCCTCACAGACGCAGGTCTACTGTTGCTGTCTTTCACCCGTCGAGCGGAATCCGAAGGGGCGGCACTAATCGAGCGACTCGCCACGTTTCAAAGCCTCAGCTCGACAGTGATCAAGATTGTCAGCTCCGAAGGCCTCGCAAGATACAAGGTTCCGGCGGCGATCGCGGCGGTGTGCGCCAAATTCGACGGCGTCAGCTTCAAACTCGACGTCATGCCCTCCGAAGAGGCAACACGGCGGGTAGTGGACGGCGACGTGGATGTCGGTGTCGTCTTCACCTCCGGCTTGGATCGCGGCGTGCTGGTCGAGCATTCCGTTCCGATGCCGGTGTACGCGGCAGTCTCGGTCGACCATCCGCTCGCGGACAAACAGACCATCACCCTGGCTGAGCTCTGCCAGTGCAAGCTTGCGTTGCCGGACAGGGGAGTCAGCCAGCGAGATCTATTCGATCTCGCCGTGCAAGTGGAGCAACTGAATCCGGAGATCGTACTGATCTGCGACCAAGTGAACCCGATTCTCGAGTTCGCTCGTTCCGGAGTAGGTGCCACACTGGTCTCGCGCGCTGTGGTCCCGCGGGGAAGCGATGAAGGTTTGGCACTGATCACGATTGACCACCCCGCGTTTCAGCGCCGCGAGGGACAGATTCAGACGATGCCTGGACGAACACAATCGCCGCTTCTGACTGTCTTCATCTCGGAGATGACGGCGCATCTTGCAGGATGAGAGGAATCGTGTCGGCTCAGCACCGCCTCGGTCGATGGTGGTCACTTCCTAGCGGAACTCCGTTTCGGAGTCGTCGCTCCCGCGGCCGTAAACAGTGTGGTCGGCTTCGTGCTGTCGGGCCCGTCTGTCAGAAGGCCGGGATGACAACGTCACCGGTTGTGCATCCTGACCGGTCCAGCAGCCAGCCGATTCGCTTGGGGGTCGCAAAGGCGACGGCGCTGTCGAGGAACCGCAGCGATGGCTGTGCCTCGGCCACCTTCTTCTCGATACGAAGTAGGTCCTTCACGGATCGCGCCCAGACGATGAACATAAAGTTCGATTCACCCGTGGTCGAGAAGCATCCGCGCATCTCGGGGATGGATTGAAGCAGACCTGCGGTTTCACTGGCGTGGTCGGGGCGCACCCGGCAGAACCAGGTGCAGCTGATCGGCCAGCGGGAACTTTCCTGCGATATCTCGCAGCGAAACTTCATGATCCGGGACCCGGCCAGCCGGGCGAATTGACGCCGCACGGTAGCCGGATTGCGTCGGGTCAACCGGGCCAGTTCGGCAAAGCCGAGTCGGCCATCGTGAGCGAGAGGGTCGATCAGCGCAGTGTCCACGGCACTGACCGAGGTCGGGACGGTTGGCGCGGGCGGCTCGATCCGGCCCACGGCCAGTGCCTGGCCCCGGCTGAGCGCGTCCAGTCGCCAGTCGCTCGCCTCCAGATGGATGTCGGTGACCAGGCTCGTGCGGTGCCTCGCACCATGGACGGCCGGCATCAGATTCGCACCGACATGCTCTGACAGCCAGGCGATCTCACCGGCGGGCAGCTACCACCAGGCCTAAGACGGAACCGAACCGTGAGCACCCGTCACCGGCCCACACCTTCCCGAACCAGCAGGGAAGCGTCCCGACATGACCACCACCTCCACCGCCCGACGCGACATCGCCGTCGTCGGGGAATCCCTCATCGACATCACACTCAATGCTGACGGCAACTGCCGCGAACGTGTCGGCGGCAACCCCGCCGCCCTCGCGCGGAGCCTCGGCCGGCTCGGAATAGTCACCACGCTGCTGACCACATTCGGCGCCGACCCTCACGGCCGCACCATCAACCACGAACTCACCCGGTGCGGCGTCCGGATAGTCCAGGCCGGCCATCGCGCCACCCGCACCTCGACAGTGACCGCCCACCCCGACCGACCGGGCGCCCCCACCGTCGACCTTTGCTGGGAACTCGTCCACACCGACGTCCCCTCGTGTGGTCACCTGCACGTCGGCTCCATCGCCGTCGTCCGAGCACCCGGCGCCGATGACGTGGCACGACTCGTCTCGCGGCAGACCCCGGACACGACCATCAGCTACGACGTCAATGTCAGGCCCTCAGCGATGGGCCCCCGGCACATCTCGATCGCACGAATCGACGAGATGATCTCCAGGAGCGATGTCGTCAAGCTGAGCGATGCGGATCTGGCCTGGCTACGGCCAGGCGAGCGCCACGGTGATGCGATCCGGTGGTTGATGTCTCGGGGCCCGGCGATCGTGGTCGTCACCCACGGCTCTGCCGGAGCCACGGGCTACACCAGGAGCGGGTCCGTGCGTGTTCGAGGCCATCGCGTCGACGTGGCCCACGGCGATGAGATAGTGGGGCGAAACCGACGACCGTCCTGGTTCCCTCGCGATCGCCCGAAGGATTGCGAGTTCGTGCACTGCCTGGTCAACGTGACTACCAGGTCTCGCGGGCTGCAGCAGGACCGCACCGCGGTGGTCAGGCCGGCCAGGCCTCGAACAGGGGCCTATTCGAACGTTTCGAAAGGTGTTACGCTTTGTTCGGAAAGAAGGAGGCGTGATGACCGCGCAGGCTCTTGATCAGCAGACATACCTTCCTCACGAGGGTGGGGAGTTGGCCAAGGTATACAGCTTCCTCGATGCACACGAACAGCGCAGCGGCGGCACGATGCAGCCGCGGTATCTGCTGGTCGGTGCGAACGAACACGACCAGGTCGAGCTTCCTGCTGACGTGCACGCCGCCCTCAAGCAGGTGGTTACGGCACTCCAGGCGGGACGGGCGGTCACGATCGCGCCACGCACGACATTGCTCACCACGCAGCAAGCCGCGGATGTACTCGGTGTCAGCCGACCGACGGTGCGACGGCTGATCGATGCGGGAGACCTGCCGGCGGAGAAGGTCGGCAATCGCCACCGTCTGTTGCTCAGCGATGTCCTGGCGTACCAGCAGCAGCGCCGGACACGCCAATACGAGATGCTCGCGGACACCGGGGTCGAAATCTCGGACGAGAATGATCCGGCCGAGGTGGCCCGGCAACTGAAGTCGGCGCGCAAGGCGATCGCCGAGCGTCGCCGGGCCCGAAGCGCAGACCGGTAGAACTGCCTGCCGATACACTGCGGCGATGTTCGCGGTAGTCCTCGATACGTGTGTGCTCTGGCCGAGCCTGGAGCGTGATTTCCTGCTGTCTATGGCCGCCGAGGGTCTGTACCGGCCGCTGTGGTCGCAGGTGATTCTCGATGAACTCGAGTATCACGAGGCCCGCAAGCAACACGAGCGCGGCGCGTCACGTGCGGACGCCGAGGCAGCCGCGCTTAGACTGGTCACGACGATGCGTAATGCGTTCGATGACGCACTGGTCACCGAATGGGAAGGCCTCGACGGAACATTCGGGTTGCCAGACCCCGACGACGAGCATGTCGTCGCCGCTGCTCTGGTGGGTGGTGCCGGTGCGATCGTCACGGAGAACCGGAAGGACTTCCCTTCGGACCGTGTACCGCGACATATCCAGGTGCTGTCCGCGGCACAGTTCGCCGCGGACACCGTGTCGGTATCACCTGCTGCTGCTCGGCGGGCGATCGAGGAATTGGCGGACCGCTACAACAGACCACCGATGTCCGTTGAACAAATACTGGACGTGCTGGTCTCCCGCTACGGCATGAACGAAGCGGTGGAGCTGCTACGCGATCGAATGTAATCACGATCTTGCGACAGCCGCGGGCGTGGTGTCTGAGGTGATGAATGTCTATGCATAGGCGGTCGAGATCGATGTATAGGAACGAGCAGGGTGGAAGGTCCCTATGAAGATAACGACGTTGAGGTTGAGCAACTTTCAGTCGTTCGGGCCGGCGCCGACGACGATCGATCTAGCGGATCTTACGTATGTGCTCGGCCCGAACGGGGCAGGGAAGACTGCGGTACTCGAGGCGCTATCACGGCTGTTCAGCCCGGTTGCTCCGCAACGCACGATCCGTCTGAGCGATTTCCACGTTCCGGGCGTCCGCAGCATTGCCGAGAGCCAGGACGAGGCTCCCGTGTTGTGGATCGAGGTCGATCTCGAGTTCCCCGAAGCAGATACGGACGGCCAGCACGCGTCCGTCCCGCCCCATTTCTCGCACATGGCGATCGACACCGAGGACGGGGTCCCGCGAATCCGGGTCCGGCTGACCGCGGTGCTCGCTCCCGACGACGTCATCGACGAGAAGATCGAATACGTCCTGCACGCCGACGAATTCGGTGAACCGGACACCAGGGCGGCCATGTCCCGGTACGACCGCAGCCACATCGAGGTCCACTATCTTCATGCACGCCGAGACCCGACCGACCACATCTCCTACACGACCACGTCACTGATAGGGCGGACGTTGCGCGCGGTGGACTGGACGGCGGAGCGGGCCACCTTGACCGATCTCACCGGGCAGATCACGAGAGCGCTGACGACGAACAGTGCGGTGGCGAGCGTGGGCGTCCATCTCACTCAGCAATGGCAGGGTCTGCACACGGGTGCGTTCTTCGCTGACCCCTCGATCGCGTTCGGGCGAGGGGAGTTGGACGGGGTGCTGCGGCAGCTGACCGTGACCTTCGCACCCTCGCACGATGGTGCGCACTTGCCGTTCGAACGGCTCAGCGACGGCCAGAAGTCGTTGCTGTACATCTCGCTCGTGCTGTCCTGGCAAGCCCTGGCCAGACGGGTTCTCGCAGGTGAGGAAACCTCCCTAGACCCGGACAAGTTGCGGCCGCCCGTGCACACTGTGATCGCGCTGGAGGAACCGGAGAACAGCCTCGCACCCCAATACCTGGGAAGGATCATCCGGCAACTGCGCGCCGCCTGCGGCGAAGGCGACGTACAGGCACTCGTCGCGACCCACGCGCCGACGATGCTGCGCCGCGTGGATCCGGAGACGATCTGCTTCCTGCGCCTCGACCAAAATCGTCAGACCGTGGTGCACCGCATCGAGCTGCCCGCCGACGACGAAGACGCGGCGAAATATGTGCGAGAAGCCGTGGAAGCCTATCCCGAGCTGTACTTCTCGCGGCTGGTGGTGCTGGGCGAAGGCGCCAGCGAGCATGTTGTGCTCCCGCGCGTGCTCGCCGCGGCAGGAATCGCTGAAGACGATGCCTCGGTATCGGTCGTGCCTCTCGGCGGTCGGCACGTCAATCACTTCTGGCGCCTACTCAACGAGCTGCAGATCCCGCACGTGACCCTGTTGGACCTGGACAGCGGTCGGTACCAGGGCGGCTGGGGTCGCATACGCAACGCACTCAATCAGGTCAATAAGGTTCACCCCGATAGCTATACGAAGGCTCAGGTCGACGCTCTCCCGAAGTGGGACGACGACGTCGACTACCCCATGGTGCACGACCCGAACTTCGGCGGCGGTGGTCCGGTGTTGTCGTTGGAACGGCGGGGAGTGTTCTTCTCGAACCCGGTCGACCTGGATCTGCTGATGCTCGACGCATTCCCCGATGCGTACGGCGTGAACCCCCTCGAACCGGACGACGAGACGATCGTGGCCGTCCTCGGCAAAGCACACTCCCATGAAGAACGCCTCGGCAAGGACGTGCTTGCCCTGTTCGACGACTACCACGCCAAGTTCGACCTGAAGAGCAAGCCCGCCACCCACCTCGCCGCACTCTCGACCCTGGAAGACAAGGAGCTCATGGACGGTCTCCCGGACGTCCTGTCCCGGCTCATCGACCACCTGCGGGCGATGCTGGCGGAGCTACCGGAATGATCCGGGCAGAAGATTGGGCCCCGATCGACGGTCTGGTCCTCGAACCCAACGCGCTCATAGCGGCCACCACGCTCGAAGGGAACGTCGTCGTCGCGGCCGGCCCCGGAGCAGGCAAGACATCTGCTGATACGCCAGGGCACGGTTCGGTAGCCCGGTCAATGAATCGTGCAGGCTCAGATGCCGCAGCGCCTGCTCTGCCTCGATGCGCCGGATCGCCGCGGCCAGTACGGCGGCCACCGAGCGCAGGAACATCACCTCCCGGTCGGAGTAGTCGCGGGGGCGGGCACTGTGTGCGGTGAGCACTCCCCACACCGTCTCGGCGCCGATGGGAACGCAGACCCCGCTCCGTAGCCCCCGGGAATTCATGGCTTCGGTGGAGAACCGGTGCTCGCCGTACCGGTCGGGGCAGATGATGATCTGATCGGTGGCGGCCGCGTATCCGGGCTGGGAATCGGTACCGGGGGCGAAGGTGTCCGGGACGGGTGGTTGACCGCGGTAGGCGAGCACCCGCAACACCGCGCCCGGCTCCTCGGCCCGGGCGACCGAGGCGCAGTTGACTCCGACCAACGCGGCGGCTGCGTCCGCCGCGGCGACGAGGACGTGGTCGAGGTCGCCGTCGACGGCGAGCTGACTCAGGTCGGCGAGGGCGCGTTGTTCGCGGACCCGATACGCGGCCGCCTCCAACGCGGTGTGCAGGCGCTGTTCGTGCTCCTGGGCGGTGCGCAGGTCCTGGGCGATGCAGGCGATCACCGCAGGGCGATGGTCCTCGGTGCGCTCGATCACGTAGGTGGACAAGGTCACCGGGATTGGTTCACCGGTCAGGAAGTGCCGGAACTCCGACCGGCCCTCCCATCGGCCCTGTTCGAGCAGGGCTGATTCCATCTCGGGGGCCTGGACGAATCCGACGTCGGTGAAGAATTCCGGCGCCCCGGGCGGCGACGGCGGCCTCGTCGGTCAGTCCCATCAGCTGCATCCCGGCGGGGTTGAGGTAGCGCAGGCGTCCGGTGTCGTAGTCGGCGAGTGCGACCAGGTTCTGGGCTTCCTCGATCGCCGACAGCAACATGCGGGCTTCCGCTGTTTCCGGTTTCATCCTGGCCGTCCTCCCAGCCTCGATGTGCGGCGCCGCCGTGGTGTCCACCCCTGCAGGTCGAGCCTTCGCATTGCTTGTGATGAGTCGAGTGAACACCGACAGATCCGATCAGTCGATGGGCGATGCGTCCAGATCGCGGGTGCACCGTCCCTCGCTTGCATCGTGACGGTGCCGGTGGTCGGGTCCAGTTACGTTTTCGGGTTCGGCGTTCGGGGCCCGTCGATTCCCGCACCGCCGCCTACGTCCGCAGATTCGGCCGAACATCCGGACGATCGGGCTATTTCAGGAGCAGCAGGGTGAGCAACACGCACCGCTCTCCGACCCCTTATGTTTCGACATATATCAATATAGACAGAGGTCGAATCAGGAGGTAAACCCAACAGGCGAACCGATACCCGGCCGAAGACCGGGGCGGCGCCTCCAACAGGCCTCGATGCTCGTAGTCCCGCAGCGTCTTCCGCATTCACTCCGGCGCGGGCGGCGACCTCCCAGTGGTACGCATGCCGCCATTCTCAAACTCTGCGGCGAAGGCGGTGAGTTCCGCGATCCTGGGACCCGCTGCCGGTGACCGAGGGCGGGCTACCGCTTGCGTGCGGTGACGAGCAGGTACTCGGCCTCGTAGAGTGTCCGACCGGGCGCATCGGCCCGATTCCATGCGGTGAGGAACTGCAGGAAATCTCGCTCGAGATTCGCGATCCGATCCGGGTCCGCGGCATTGTGGCGGTACACGGCGATCGTCGGGCCATAGTTGCGTTTCCAGAACTCCCGGAACTCGGTCGGGTCTGCGAAGCGGTCGATCACGAGCGACTGGCGGTGCGCGTCGAGCGCGGTCACCCGGTCGCCGAACAGGTCGCGGACGTGTTGCTCGTCGCCCCACAACGGCGGCGGGGTCGCACCGCGCGGCGGGGGCGGTGCGTAGGGTCCCATGGTCTTGAACAGGTTGCCGATCAGGCCCTGCGGTGTCCAGTTGATCATCGCGATGGTGCCGCCGGGCCGGCAGACTCGCAGCATCTCGTCGGCGGTCTGCCGATGGTGCGGCGCGAACATGGCTCCGACGACCGAGATGACGGCGTCGAAGCTGTCGTCGTCGAACGCCAACGCCTCTGCGTCGGCCTCGACCCAGTCCAGCTCGACGCCGCGCTGGGCGGCGATCGCTCGCCCGGCGTCGAACAGTTCCGGTGTCAGGTCCGACGCGACGACGGTGGCGCCGCGCGCCGCGGCCGGGATCGCGGCGTTGCCGCTGCCGGCGGCGACGTCGAGCACCCGCTGGCCGGAGCGGATATCGGCTGCCTCCACGAGCACCTCGCCGAGGGTCGGGATCAGCTCGGTGGCGACGGTCGGGTAGTCGCCGGAGGCCCACAACGCCCGGTGCTTGGCCTTGAGCGCGCGGTCGGTGTCTGTATCGGTGGGAATGGTGGTCATGAAAGTGTCCTCGTACTCGATGTCGGGTGCCGGGATGTCGGCACACCTATAGACGCCGGTTGGTTCGGAAGGATGCACGCGAGGTGATCGGCATGGTCGCCTACGTGCGACTGATGCCTCGACTCGTTGCCGTGAACCGGGCCCCGCCAGCTCCCGGAGTCGCTGGCGGAGTCCTCCTCAGGAAGCCTGACTGCGCGCTGTGGCACTCGGCTGAATGCGTCAGCCGAGTGTGAGCTGGTCGCGGTGGAAGTCGAAGTGCTTGCCCGGGTATCGGTAGACCTGTTCGAGGGTCATGGTCTCGGTGAAGAACGGATCCCAGCGCACCGGGAATGCCATGCTGCGCCGCAGATTCGTCTCCGATTCCTTGGACAGGGAGCGTTGCAGTTTGGCGATGACACGGTCGCAGTGTCGGCCCATCCGGCGGCGGTTGAACACGGTCGCCGCCGCGCACGATCCGAGGTAGTTGATCTGGTGGAACACCGGTGTTCCGGCGTCCAGGGCGCGGGCGAATCCGTGGCCGATCGGGTCGGGCAGCCGGGAGAACACCCGGACCAGCACCAGGAGTCGGCGTGCCACCATGTAGCCGAACACCATGTGGAACAGCAACTGTTCGTTGGTCCAGCGGGTGCCGTTCGAGCGGCGCTCGAAGTCCTCCGGCGAGGCGTGATCGAGGAGGTCGTGCAGTGCCCGCCGGGCGCGGTCGAGGTCGGCGGCGATTGCGGCACGATCAACAGGTGGCGGCTCGGACATCATGTGCCACAGGCGGTTCGAGGGGATTATCCGGCCACTGGGGAGCGGCGTTCGAGGAAGACGGTGTCGCGCCAGATGCCATCGAGTTGGGCGATGCGTTCGCGCACTCCGATGGTGCGGAATCCGGCGGAGTGGTGCAGGGCGATGCTGGCCCGGTTCTCCGGGAAGATCGAGGTCTGCAGCGTCCACACTCCGGCCTCGTCGGCGGCGATGACCTGGGTGCGCAGCAGGGCCTTGCCGACGCCGCGACCGCGCATCCCGTCGGCGACGTAGATCGAGTTCTCGGCGACACCCTGGTAGCAGTCCCGCCCGGAGGTCGGGGTCAGCGCGGCCCAGCCGACCACGACGTCGTCGATCTCGGCGACCCACCGATGCCCGGGCAGCCACTGTGCGTCCAGGGTTTCCCGGGTGGGGACTTCGGTGGTGAAGGTGGCGGTGCGGGTGGCGATCCCCTCGCCGTAGATCCGGCGCACCGTCTCCCAGTCGCCGTCTGCCATGGGGCGGACGGTGACGTCGTCGGGGAGGTCGTCCGGGCAGCACGGGCGCGGGGTGAGCACGCCCATCACCGCGTCGGCGGCGTGCGGGAGTCTGGTGCAGCAGGACGGGTTGACCACGACGACGGTGCTGGTGCCGTTCTTTTCGGCGGTGACGAACCCGACGTCGGCGAGCTTGCGGACGTGGTGCGAGACGGTGGGCTGCCCGATCCCCAGCGCCTCGGCCAACTCACCGACGGTGATGCCCGCGGGATGGCTGGCGACCTGATGCAGCAGCCGGACTCGGGTCGGGTCGGCCAGGCAGGCGAACCACCCGGCGTAGGTGACCGCATCGTCCGGCGCCAACGCATCCACCTGATCGGCGCCGGGGGTGCGGACGGCCGGCATGTCCAGGGAAGTCATGAGTTCACTATATCGATATCCGTCGATGGTTGCATTCATCGACGGATATCGATACTCTCCAAAATCATAGGATCGATGAACATCGATGGAAGGATTTTCGAGATGAACACCATGCCCGTAGTCGTCGTAGGGGCCGGACCGGTCGGCCTGGCCGCCGCCGCACAACTGCGTGAACGCGGCCTGACGCCGCTGGTCTTCGAACGCGGTGAGAGCGCCGGTGCGGCGATCGCGGAGTGGAATCACGTGCGGCTGTTTTCCCGCTGGGGTGAACTGATCGACCCCGCCGCCCGCCGCCTGCTCGACACCACCGACTGGACCGCCCCGGACGACGACGGATACCCGACCGGCCAGGACTGGACCCGCGACTACCTGGTCCCCTTGGCGACCGCGCTCGGCGACGACATCGTGCAGCTGAACACCGAGGTGATAGGGGTGGCCGCCGCGGCCGCGACCGGGTGGTCGACGCCGGCCGCGACACCGAACCACTGTCGGTGCACCTGCGCCGATCGGACGGCACCGAGGGCCGCATCACCGCGCAGGCTGTCATCGACGCCTCCGGCACCTGGACCACCCCCAACCCTCTCGGCGGGGAGGGCCTGCCCGCCCTCGGCGAGCGCGACGCCGTCGATGTCATCGAGTACCGGGTCCCGAATCTCGCCGACCAGGCAGTGCGAGCGAGGTATGCGGGCAAGCACATCGTGATCGCCGGCAGCGGGCACTCGGCGCTGACCGCGATCGTCGCTTTGGCCGACTTGGAGGAGCAGGCGCCGGGCACCCGGATCCGTTGGGTGCTGCGCCGCGGCGACGTCGGCTCCACCTTCGGCGGCGGCGACGACGACCAGCTGCCCGCCCGCGGCGCCCTCGGCCTGCGCGCCAAGGCGGCCGTGGACGCCGGACTGCTGACGGTGGTTCCCGGATTCCGCACCGCCACCATCGAACCCGCCGACGACGGTGACCGGGTGGTGTTGGTCTCCGACACCGGTGCCCGCATCGACGACGTCGATCGGGTGGTGGTGCTCACCGGGTTCCGGCCCGATCTGTCCTGGCTGTCGGAGATCCGCCTCGGCCTCGACCCGGTGCTGCAGGCCCCGACCCAGTTGGCGCCGTTGATCGACCCGAACGTGCACTCCTGCGGCACCGTCTACCCGCACGGGGTGGCCGAGCTGTCGCATCCGGAACCGAATGTGTTCCTGGCCGGGATGAAGAGCTACGGCCGCGCCCCGACCTTCCTGGCGATGACCGGCTACGAGCAGGTCCGCTCCATCGCCGCCGTCCTCGACGGGGACCACGAGTCCGCGGCCCGCGTTGAACTCACGTTGCCCGAGACCGGGGTGTGTGGCGGGGCGGGGGTGTTCGACGACCCCGACAACACCTCGGCCGACGCCGAGGACGCCTCCGGTGGGTGTTGCCCCGCTCCGGACCTGGCGCTGATCAATCTCACCGCCCGTGCGGGCGGATAACCGATGACGGACACCAGGGCCCTGCCGCAGACCACGTCTCTCGACGGGGCCGGTCTGCGGCGGGTCCTGGCGGTGCTGTGCCTGACCGAGATCACCAGCTGGGGCATCCTGTACTACGCGTTTCCGGTGCTGTCGGTGTCCATCTCGGCGGACACCGGGTGGTCGCTGCCGGTGATCGTGGCGGCGTTCTCCCTGTCCCAGCTCGCCGCCGCCCTGACCGGCATCCCGGTCGGGCGGATCATCGACCGGATCGGCCCGCGGGCGGTGATGACCACCGGATCCGTCCTCGCCGTCCCGTCCCTGTTGGTGGTGGCGGCCGCCCCGAACCTGCCGGTGTTCTACGCCGGCTGGATCGCCGCCGGCATCGCGATGGGCGCGGTGCTGTATCCGCCGGCGTTCGCGGCGCTGACCCGCTGGTACGGCGACGGCTACGTCAAGGCGCTGATGATCCTCACCCTCGCCGCGGGGTTGGCCAGCACCGTGTTCGCCCCGCTGACCGCGGCCTTGGTGGACCGATACGACTGGCGGGCCACGTATCTCGTGCTCGCCGTCATCTTGGCGATCATCACCGTGCCCGGGCACCTGCTGGGTTTGCGTGGGCGGTGGCCGCACCCACCCGTCCCGACCGGGACGCATCCGGTCGATCACCGCGATGCCTCCCGCAGCCGCGCCTTCGCGGCCCTCGTGATCGCACTGAGCCTGGGCGCGTTCGCCGCGTTCGCTGGGGTGTTCAACCTGGTGCCTTTGCTGATCGAGCAGGGCTTCTCCCCATCCCTGGCCGCGCTTACCCTCGGTCTCGGCGGTGCGGGGCAGGTCCTCGGCCGCCTCGGCTACCTGCCGTTGGCGGCGCGCACCACCGCGCACCCGGATCGTGGTGATCCTCGCCGCCACCGCCGCGTCTACGGCGTTGCTCGGGATCGCGTCCACCACCCTCGCGTTGATCGGGGTGGCGATCGGTGCCGGGCTGATCCGCGGGATCTTCACCCTGATCCAGGCCACCGCGATCACCGACCGGTGGGGTGCCACCCATTACGGGCGCCTCAACGGTCTGATGTCCGCGCCGGTCGTCATCGTCATGGCCCTCGCCCCGTGGGCCGGGACAGCCCTGTCGTCGCTCACCGGCAGCTACGCCCACGCCTACCTCGTCCTCGCCGCCGCAGCCGTGCTCGCCGCCATGGTGGCGACCGTAAGCATGCCCCGCGTGGGCGAAAAGGGTCCAGGGCAGACGATCCCGCAAGCCAGGACGCGAACTGCCCGAGGTGACTTGACTACTCGCCGTGATCTGCAGGCGGGGCGGCGATGTTGCGGAGCCCACGGCTGTGGTCAACCATGGTCGGGCGTTTCGCAGCCGCTGTGGATTCACTCGCTTCGGCATTCTCGCCGGCGTGCGCTTCCTCGAAGATTTGCTTCTCCCAGTACGCATCCGATCGTGCCCGCGGCACCAACGGAACGCTCATGCGATGTCCCCTCGGTGTAGGACGAGAGGAGATCGCTCCACCAGTCACGTATTTCGCGCGGGTGGTGGCCTCTGTTGCCACCGTGCCGGGCCTCATCGGTGTCTTTCCTTTGTACGCCTCTGGGGTGAGGTCTGTCGCCCCCAGCGGATCAGGTCGGTGACCTGTGCGGCTCGGCTACAGGATGAGCGGGAGGCATCGCCCGGGGGCGCCCGGATGCACGTCCATTGCCTTAACGGGATATGCGGGGTAGACCTGAGGTACGGATCCACGGCAGACCAAGGTCGAATCGGAAGAGAAGATTCCACCTCTCGGTCGTGGCACCCAGCACGAGTTGTAGGCACCCACGCATAAGCACGGCCCACTAACTGGGCTCAGCGCGGTGGGCCTGCGTCAGGACGAGGGGGTTCTCTGACGCCGAGGCCGCATTTCACCCCGCGCAACCATGCAGCTTGGTAACCAGATGTTCGTGCTCGCGGACGGCGTCCCCCTGATTAGGGGCGCCGTCCGACGTGTGTGCGGTGGGGGTCGGCAAGATCGCCGTGGACGAGCTGCTCACCAAACCCGCGATCGAGGCCATCTCCTTCGTCGGCTCCACCTCGATCGCGCGGTACGGGGTGGTGATTCGGCCGAATGGCAATAGCGGGCTTTTGAATGTTCTGCGCGGCCTCCGGACGAAGCGTCCGATCTCGTCGAGCGTGCCGGTGGTGCTCGACCGGGTCGCGATGGCTGCCCAAGATCGGCAATGACCGAAGAATCTGCCCTCCGGGCAGCGGTCGATCGGAACGCGTAGGCACCGAACCCCACGAAATGTACCTGCTTTCTGCAAGTGCCGACATAAGGGATTCGATCCGGCGCGCCCGACAATTTCCGGTGTGCGTTGCCTACTCGCCCCCACCGGTGTCCGCGATCGCACATCCAGACGAATCATGCCGACGACATGTCGAACGCCATCCTTCAGCGACGCGATCTGGTGTGCTCGCTGGTCGTTAGGCCTGGGTTCGTGTTGACGCGGCGCCTGACCGGGGATAATCCCTCACCGGGACGGATCAGGCTGCGGGGACGGCCACCGGATGAAGAACCGCATTGGGTCAATCCGTGTATTCGGCGAGACCGCGTGTATTCGGCGCCGGCAGGGGTATCCACCGTTCACGCTGCCCGCGGGATCGTCGGCTGGACCCGCGGCAGCTAGACCCTCTGGCCGCTACCCCTCGGCCGCTGAGGGCCGTCACCGCCGCGCGCGGCCCTGGGGGCGAGTGCACGCCCCCAGGCCGCCGCGGCCCGACGTCCCACGAAACACACCCCACCTCATCGCGCAGGCGGCGCCATCGAAGTCGAATCGGCCGTCCACCAACCTCGGAGCGACCTCGTCTTCGAGGATCTCGCCGTGTGGGGCCTCGAGCGCTTGACTGAGCGCGCCTATCTCGTCACGGTGACGCCGTTTGAGCTCGGTGAGCTGGACGGTGAGGGTGCGGACGACGCCGCTCGCGGAGTCGTCTCCGATCATGGCCGATGCCGATGCCGCTGCCGCTGCCGCTGGTGCTGATGGCGGTGTGTTCTGCAGTGGGGAACCTCCACGCGAGCGGATTTGTCGCATTGGCTCATCCCACATTCCCGGGAATGGCGGTGAATTCGAGGACGGCATTGAAGCAGAGCCCATTCACACCGGCGGGTCCCGAATAATAACCCGGGAGTGCGGGACCAAATCCGACATAACCGCCAGGGTGGGTGACAACGCCCAATCCCGGCGGTACGACGGCGGTCCCTATCCCCGCCGTTGCGAACACCGCGCACGTCCATGCAGGGTCCTTGGCGTCGTCGAGGTACAAAGAGCCCTGGACGCCGGGGGTCGGGTCGCCGCTTATCAACACCGGGTCGGCTGAAGCGAGCCCCGACGAGAGGGCGATCGCTATTGCAAGGCTGACGGAAACACCGACGGCTCGCCACACGCTGTTCATGATTCGATCCCTTCTGATGTACGTCCAGGAGTTCGGCTGCCAACGGTTGGCCCATCCCGCCGGATACCTTGGACGCGTGGTGGTCTGAAGGCGGTCCTGAGACTGCCGGGGTGAAGATCCGGTGGATCGGATGCAATCTTTTTGATTCGAGGTCCGCTCGAAAAAGGCTCGACAGATTCCGAGCGAAGCCCGGTCGCGTGACACGGGCCACACTCCACGCCGGAAAGCCTGATTACCCGGACATTCCGGATGGAAATGCAACGCCACCTGATCCTTAAGTAGACGCTGTTCACCGGCCCCGCCGCATAGCTACCGACCAGCGGCGTGACACTGTACCCCTGGGACCGGCTGAAGTCTGTGTGCGAGACCGTTCCTAGGGGAGGCCCTGGTACATGGGGCAGGTCCACGATTCGGTCGACGCTATCGCCCCACCGGGGAGGGCCGACCTTGGGAAATGGAGTCGGCTTCAGAACCGGTGAGGCACGGGCGACGCCCGATCCGAGGAGGCTCGGGGGCGGAAGGGCAGCAGATGCGAGGGTCTCCCGAGTGATGTTCTTGTTCATTGTTCTTCCCTTGTCCATGGTCGGCATCGCTGTGGCCGTTATGTGGGTGCTGCAGGGATTCGCGCCCTGGCCGTTCGGTGGTCAGAGGGTGATCTGTGTCGAGGCCTGCGCGGGCTTTGCCGGGTTGCTGTTCTCCCACAGGAAGGTGTATGCGCCGGGGGTGGGTTCGTCCATGACGAAGACGATCCACTCGCCTTCGATCTTGTTGATCGAGGAGACGTTCTCGGAGATGAATCCGCCGCGTTTGTCGCCGCGGCTGGACTGGCCGTCCGGTCCTGTCAGTTCGAAGTCGCCGGGGTTGACATCGGAGAAGCCGCCGGTCGAGCAGCGTCCGCAGTGTGCGTGGATCTTGACCCAGACCTCGTGCTTGTCCTTCTCCCCGGTCTGGTAGCTCGGCCAGAGGAACGCCTCGTCCAGGGTGATCTCCATGTCGGTTCCGAATGTCATCCCGGCCGGGATGCCCCTGGGCTCGATGCTCTCGACGCTGTCGTGTTCGGCGAGCGGGATTCGGGTCTGGTTCTGGTCGGCCTGGCCGTAAACGAGGACGACGCTGTCGACGACGTCGTCGACGTCGGGTGCGTCCGACGAAGTCTTCAGGGAGGCGGTCGCCGTGCCGGACGCTTGTCCGCCGCCGGCGATCTCGGGGCTGTCGAAGGACAGCTTGACCACGGCGCCATCGACTTCGAGGTAGGCCTTGTCGGTGGGGGTGTGGCTGACTCCGACCAGGTTCTTGTAGTTCAGGTCGAAATCGAGTGTCGTCGTGGCATCGTCCGGCTTCGCGGTCACCTTGTCGACGGTGATCTCGAAGCCATCGTGCCACCCGATCTTGTCGATCTCGCGCTCGAATGCCGACTGGCTACCTTCCGCCGTGGGTTCGGCGGCCGAGGCCAGTGCGGGGAGTAGGAGAGCTGCGGGTACGACAGCACTGATCAGAAGAGCCTGGCGAAGGGCGGTGGGCCTCATGGTGAGTCTTTCTTTGACGGGGGTGGCAGCGATCCGTGCCGATCAACGCTTGCTAGCTTCTCCCGGACAAGCAGTGGGATCCTCGACAGCGGGGTGGAAGTTCCTCACCCCATGGAGTTCGTGCACCCGCTCAACCCGCTTCGTGTGCGCATCCACGACCGGGCCCGACATCGGACGAACACACCCCGATGCGGACACGACTTCCACCTCAGGGTCAGCGGAGAGTCCTCTCCTCGGCGCGGTCGCCTGTCGAGTTCGGGCCGATCGATCTTCCTGCCGATCATGCTGCAAGGCGTTGTCCCCGAAGGGGTTGCGTTGGATCGTCTGCGGAGCGCCGGATGTCCTGTGCGGTCCCGCTGGTGGTGTCATCGTACCGAAATCGGCATTACACCAATTCGTTTGGAGATCCGTCTTGTGCCGGGCGAAGGGTGTGTGTCAACGGGTTCGGGGGCGCCGCGACACAACAGCGCCGGGCGCGGGCGTATCGATGCCCTGCCGATGCAGGGGTGAGGAACTTCAGACCTGCCGAGGATATCAATTCGCTTCATTTCGCGGGAATCTTGTCAGGACAGCAAAACCAGCAAGCAACACAAGGGGTTTCACATGGCGAACATCAAGAAGCGCACCATCACGGCGATTGCCATTGCAGCCTTCGCGCTGTCGGCGGGTGCGGGAATCGCGTCCGCCGAACCGGCGGCGCCCGGGGGTGCGGGGGGTAGCGCTCCGGGTGCACCCGGTGTCGGGGCACCGGGTGTCGGAGCGCCCGGTACGGGCGGCGACGCGCAGAGCAACGCCGAGAGCGGCGACGCCAATGCCGGTGACGGCGGCGCCGGTGCCCCCGGAATTTCCTTCGGCGGTCCGACCATCGGGCTGAACAACGGCGGCGGCAACGGCAACAGCGAGGTGGGCAGCGGCGGCGACGGCGGCAACGCACGCTCCGGTGACGCCACCACGGGACCGACCACCGGCGGCGGCGGGTTCGGCGGCTGGGGCCTCGGAGGCAACGGTGCCGGCGGCAACGGTGGAGTGGCCCCCGGAGGCGACGGCGGCACCATCAAGCAGGCACCTGCGCAGGGCGGCGGCCCCGGCCCCTGCGTCATCCCGATTCCGTTCGTCTGCTGATCCCGATCCACTGCCCATAAGGATCGCGAACTCCCCAGGGCCGGCCCACGGAGACACAGGACCGGCCCTGGGGGTCCAGATCCACGCCATTGGACCTGCGGCGAGCCATTTATCCCGAGAACACCGGGGCATCGGGCCATCGGGAGGATGGTGCGCGGGGCGGTCTGCCTCCGCCACGACGATCACACCGAGCATGGCAAGGCGGCGGGCCGACCCGAACACGCTGCGTCGAAACTCCCCTTCCGGCGGCATCGACCACTGCTGCGGCAACCACCCAGCCGGGGACGAGTGCCGCATCCTCATCCATCGAACCCACGTCGACGCGCACGACATCGCGACCGGGCCGGTAGGAGGCCCGCGGGGCGGTCACGACCGCTGAAGTTGCCGCAGACCACCGGCTTCCCTACCCGCCGGAGCGCCCAATCGAAGCACTTTTCTCGGGATCGACGGTGAGTCCAAAGGCCGAAGGCTGATCTCGGCGATATCCGTACCGTACCGGGAGGCCCCAGACCTCTCACGACCTCATCACGTAAGGAGTTTGACCATGTCGAACACTATGAAATTCGCTGTCCCGCTGATCGCGTTCACCGCAGTTGCCCTGTCCGTCGGCGGGGGAATCGCCGGCGCGGTAACCAACGACAGCGGCCCGCGGGAGAGCTACAGCCGGCAAGAGCCGGAGGAGGCTACCGCGCCCGAGCCCTCGGCTGCGCCGCCCGCACCGACCGTCTCCGTCTCCATCCCCGGTGTTTCCCTGCCCGGGATCACCGTCGGTGCTGTCGGTGTCGGCACCGACGGGATCGCCTTCCCGGGCCCCACCATCGGCCTGCCCGATCCTCCGGAGATCCCGTAGCCGCTCCATCCACTGTGCGACAACCTCTTTCATCCTCAGGTGGATGCCGCGATCCGCGGCGACAGTCCCACTTCCGCCGTTCACTTCGTGCTGCGGACGAGGACCGGATGGCCCGGCATCGGGCCGCGCTCTCCGGAGATTCGTGGCTCGCGGCTGGCGCCACGGGTGGCCGCGCCCGGGGGATGGGTCGTTCCCGGGCGATGCGGTCGGCGGGTACGCGTCTTACCGCTGGTCGGTGGTGGTGCCCGCGGATCTGGTGTTGCGGTGGGTTCGGCGGTAGCGGCGGCGGCGGCCGATGCGGGCGGCGCCGATGGCGGCGGCGGCCCCGGCTCCTGCCGCGACTGCCGCACAGACCACCACGGTGGTGGTGGTCGGTGGACGAGCGGTGAGAATCCAGAGGGCGCCGACGATCACGGCGCCGAGCACGCCGGCGGTGACGGTGGCACCGATGATTCCGGTGATCCGGCCCCGGCCCCGGCGCAGCGAGCGCAGGAACGATTCGAGGTAGGCCACGGCGAACAGCGCCAGGGCGGCGAGTCCGACGGCGGCCGCGGTGGTCGTCGCCAGCTGCGTGGTGCGGACCGGGAACGTCCACGTTTCGAGCACCTGACCGGCCTGGAGCAGGGTCAGGGTTCCGGTGAGGGTTCCGGCCACGAAGTACTGTCCGCCGAGTGGGGGCAGTGTCGCGGCCGCGGCACCGCCCTGGTTGATCAGGGGTGCGGCGTCGGTGTTCTTGACCGGGATGTCGAGGACGTCGAGGGCCAGGGTCGCGGCGTCGGCGAGTCCGGCTCCCGCCACCGTCACCGGTATCGGCGCGGTCAGATCGAGGGGGACGGGCGCACCGCCGGCCGGGTCCGCGCCGGCGACGGTGACGGCGCCGATCGGGGGCACATCGATCGGGGGCGAACCGAGACCGAGCAAGGCCACCAGAACGGTGATGACTGCCAGGGCGGCGGCGATGAGCAGCGGAATGCGGGGGGAGGGGAGCTTCACGACCGTGCGGACGTTGACGAGGTCGGCGCCGGAGACGTCGGCGAGGCGGGCACCGCGGGCGTGGACGGTGATCGACGGCCGCACCGTCGGCGGCGGCTCGGTGGCACGCGACCCGGGTGCCGTCACGTCGGGTGAGGCGGTCGGTGCCGTCGGGTCGGCGGTTGCCGTCGGATCAGTGGTTGCTGCCGGGTCGGCCCGGTGCGATTCGGTGCCGGGAGAGCCCGGGACGGGCCGCCGGGGTGCGGCGTGTGGGCGCGTCAACGGCAACGGTGGATGCTCGTCGCCGTCGGTCATAGTCGGGGTGTGCGGGGGGCCGAGACCGGTCGCCGAGACGATGGTGTCGGCTCCCATCACCGGGATGCCCTCGGTGGTCAGCCACCCCGGACCCCAGCGTCCGGTGGAGGCGCAGGCCAGCGCGATCCCGAAGGCCTCGGCGGACGGGTAACGCAGGGTCGGATCGGTGGCGAGTCCGCGCATGACCACGTCGGCGATCGAGTCGGGGACGGCGGGGGCGGTCTCCTGCAGCGGGGTGGGGTCGTCGAAGGCGTGCATGAACAGCAACGCCATCGCGTCGTCGGCGGCCGGGAACGGCAGTTCCCCGGCGAGGAGTTCGTAGAGCATGGTGGCCAGCGCGTAGACGTCGGTGGCGGGGGTGAGCTCGCCGCCGCGGGCCTGTTCCGGCGCGATGTAGGAGGGGGTGCCGAGGACGTCGCCGGCCTTGGTCGCCAGGGTTTCGTTGCCGCCGATGACCTTGGCGATGCCGAAGTCGGTCACCTTGATCGCCCCGGAGGCGGCGAACAACAGGTTTTCGGGTTTGATGTCGCGGTGCAGGATGGACCGGTTGTGGGCGGCGGTCAGCCCGGCGGCGCAGGCCAGGGCCACCGCGACGGCGGCATGCGCGTTGAATCCGGTGCGGGTGAACCGGTTCCATACGGTGCCGCCGGGGAGCAGTTCCATGACCAGCAGGCACAGGCCGTCGTGTTCGACGAAGTCGTAGACGGGCACCACGTGCGGGTGGTCGAGGGAGGCGAGCAGCCGGCCCTCGGCGGTGAACCGTCGCCGGATGGCCGGGTCGGTGGCGAAGGCGGGCGGGAGTTGTTTGATCGCGACCGGGCGTCCGAGGGCGCGGTGTTGTCCGGCGAGTACGACTCCCCATCCGCCGTGGCCGAGTTCGCCGCCCACCTCGTATGCGGGGAGGGCGGCGGCGACACGATCGATGTCGGTTTCCATGTGCCGGTCAGGGGGTGGGTCGGTCGGTGAAGGGGCGGGTGTCCGGCGGCCGCACCGGGGTAGAGGTGCTCGGCGAGAACCGGTCGGTGGCGGCGTCACCGATCCGCCCGGTCCGTTCGTCCTCGTCCATGAGGTCTTCGTTCTCGTCCATCTCGTCGCCGAAGTCCTCGTCCAAGTCTTCCGCCGTGTCCGGGGTCGGGGTGAGGTAGCCAAGCAGGAAGAAGCCGGCCGCGAACCCGCCGGCGAGGAGCAGCCACCGATCCAGGGTCGGCACCCACACCCGGGTCGCCGACAGGGTGAAGGCCAGCACCAGCCCGATCCCGATGCCCGGGGTGAGCATCCGCATGGCCCGTCGCCACCGGTTCTCGTGCAGCCGGCGCCGGGCAATGCCGAGAGCGGCGTCGAGCACCGCCAGCGCGGTGAGGATTGCCAGGGCGAGCCCGAACAGCCCGTACACCGACACCATTGAGCCGCGCACATCGGTGACGGTGGCCGTCTCGGCGAGGACGGCACCGTCTACGTCGGTGACGGTGACCGTCCCGTTGATCAGGCCGGTGGCCTGCCCGTCGAGGCCGGATGGATCGAGTTCGAAGTCGAGGGTCTGGGTCTGTCCCGGTTCCACGGTCAGGCCGACCGCGGTGTGATACGAGAAGAAGGTCAACCCGAGGACATGACCGGACACGTCGACGGCACCGACGGTGACAAGATCTGCGGTGTTGTTGGCGAGTGTCATCTGGACGCGGGCCGGACTGTGCGGGTCGAGGCGGACGGGGTTGGTCGGGCCGGCCGAGGCAGCGTCCTGACCGTTGACGGTCACCGACATCTGAACTGGCTCGGCTGCGCCGGCGCCGGGAGCGGCGAATACCGCTGCGCCGAGGGCCACCGCGACCGCAACGAGCCACCGGGCGATCATGACCGCTCTCCAAGATCGGGCTGGGGCTCCTCAAGATCCGACTGCGGCTGCGCGCGGTACGACTGCGGTGTGAGCAGGCGGCGTCGGTAGAGCAATAGGCCGATGAGGAGGAAGAAGACGATCACCACCGAGGTGGCGGTCGATCCGGTGGCCTGACTGACCAACACGATATCGAGTGGCGCGGTCAGGACCGGCCCGCATTCGGCGGACACCTGATGGCGCCCAACGTCGGCGACAACCGGGTTGATCGGGGCCTCGAATGCACCGGCCGCATCAGCCTGGGTTTCGCCCGCCCGGACACCCTCCACCGAGAGCGCCACCCCGGCACCCGGGGGGCACCCCGAACCCGAGGCCGTCACGAGGGCGCCCGGCGCCACCGCCGGATCACTGAGCTCGAGGCCCTGCACCGGTATTGGCTCCGCGGCACCGGGGATGACGACCCCCGGAACTGCTGGTACCGGGGCGGCCCCCGGAACCGGCACGATCGGCCCAGGAACAGGGACTACCGGACTCGGGATCGGTCCCAGCGACGGGGAATCGGGAATCTCCCGTGCCGGTGTGCAGGGTGGGTCGCAAATGCCCTCGTTGGTTCGAAGCGGGGGGATCTCCGGCGGCGTGCACAGTGGATTCGGCGGAGAACAAACAGTGCCGCCGTTTTGCTGCTGTTGTGGCAGCTCCTCGTACTGTTGCTGTTGCTGTTGCTGTTGTTGCTGGGGCAGCTGCGGAATCTCCTCGTACTGCTGTTGCTGTTGCTGGGGCAGCTGCGGAATCTCCTCGTACTGCTGTTGCTGTTGCTGGGGCAGCTGCGGAATCTCCTCGTACTGCTGTTGCTGTTGCTGGGGCAGCTGCGGAATCTCCTCGTACTGCTGTTGCTGTTGCTGGGGCAGCTGCGGAATCTCCTCGTACTGCTGCTGCTGTTGCTGGGGCAGCTGCGGCAGCTCGTCGATCTGCAGCTGCGGTTCTTGCGGAATCTCGAGCGGCGGTGGGGAACACTGCACACTTCCGGGTACGCAGATCGGCTGTTGATGGTCAGCAGCAGGGTACGGGGCCGGGTCGAGACTCTCTCCCAAGCCTGGGAGAGGAAGCTGGGGCATCGTCGGCCACGGCGCGACGGGTTGTTGCCGCACACCATCGGTGGCCACCGAGTGTGGCGCCGCGACCGCAAGCGGGGGCCCGGAGAGGAACCCGAAAAACCCGAGAGCGCCGACTACCCCAAGGGTGGACATCACCATGACCGCCCGCCGCCAGCGGGTAGGTCGGGGCATCTGCCCCACCCCCTCGGGTGCGCGTTCGGTACCTTCAGTCTGCGCCGGTGCTGCGCGCTGGGGCAATACCCGACGCGCACCGAGTTCCTGGCGGACGTGGTGGGTGTGGTGACGGGTTCGAGGCATGGCATCTTCTCGGGTCGAAGTGGTCGACTTTCAGTGTGATGTGCTGGCCGCGGGCGAATCATCACCCGCCGGGTGGATCCTTATCACCCCTCGTCGGATGCGGCACGCCGGTGCGGGAGGGAACCGCACACCGGCCATGGTGCCGCGTCGACCTGCGGAATTAGACTGGCAACAGGGCGAAGCGTCCGACCGAAAGTCGTGTGCCCGAAATTGCGCGGAGGACGGCGATGAACGCACTGAGCGAACCGACTCTCTGCTATCTCGATGGCGGATACGGCACCCGCGAATTCGTGTTGTCCGTGGACGCACCGCGGATCACCGTGGGCCGCTCGGAGAAGGCCGATATCGCGCTGCCATCGGATCCGAACGTGTCGCGGCTGCACGCCACCATCGAATGGATCGGATCCTATTGGACGGTGACCGACGACGGACTCTCCCGCAACGGCACCTTCGTCAACGGCGACCGCCTTAGTGGGCGCCGACGACTCCACGCCGGTGACGTCATCCGAATCGGATCCTCGTCGTTGACCTTCCGCACCTTCATTGCGGCCAGCGGGGAGATGACGGGCACCGCCGACGCCCTGCCCACCCGCGCCGCCCTGACCCCGGCGCAATTCGCGGTCCTGGTGGAGCTGTGCCGTCCCTACAAGAACGACGCCGCCTATGCCCACCCCGCCTCGAACCAGGAGATCGCCGACCACCTCTTCTTGACTGTCGACACGATCAAATGTCATCTCCGCGTGCTCTTCTCGAAGTTCGGCCTCGAGGATCTGCCGAACAATCAGAAACGGATGCAACTCGTCGCCCGCGCCCGACACAGCGGCATCATCACCACCAGCGACCTGTGAATCCGAGAAAATCCCCCGACCCTCCGGCTCTCCCCCGCTCCGTGCGGGGCCACCACAAGTCGGTGCACTGGGAGCCGCGCCGCAGCCCCACGAAATGCTGAGGTGGCGGTAGTACGCGCCGAAAATCAGGCGGTAGACCTGGGTAGCCTCTCCGAGGTGGGGATTCGGGGTTCTTGCTGGAGGTGCTGATCAACGAGAACCGACTGCACCGCCTATGGCCCAGGCGTCCACCCCTGGCCCTGTACACACAAGAGCGGAACGCCCTCCGGCGTTTGTGAGGCGTTGTCGGTCGAGGGTTCGCATGGTTCGCCAATGTTGTGGACGCCGACGATGTGGGCGGTGACCCAGACGCCATCCGGGTAATAGTCGCGGGAGTAGACGCAGACGATGTCCTCGCCGGTGTTCACGTCGACTCCGACCCGATTTCCTGAGCACCGCTGATCAGCCGCTCCGGGGATGGGTTCGGGCTGAGCTGCACCGGTGACGTACGCGACCGCGCTGCTGCCGACGGTCGCCGATGGGGTGGCTGAGGCGATGCCGGATCCGAAGGCAATGAAGGGCACGATCGTGGCCGATGCAACAGCGAGCCCGTACAAGTATCTATTATTCATTGTCTCACTTACTAGTTCGTGCACTCGTCCTGACGCCGAGCGCGGTGGTGGACTTCGTCGTGATAAGTGTTCGCGGGCATCACAGTCGAAAGGTCGGGGTACCGCTTTGCGTACACAATTCTGATGGCTGACACTTCGCAAACCATCCACACCAGGATGGAACACGTCACCCCTGGATGATCCCTCTGACGCCTGTCGATCCCGATCTGCACCAGGTTGTTGCGTGCACCGATGGGGTGATCTCCGAGATCTACCGGTGACATCGGACAGTGGAATCAAGAAGTTGCTGATCGCCATCGACAAATCCGCGACAAACACATGGACCGGATTGCCCAGGACTTCGCGGTCGCATTCGGGCTCTGTTTCACAGAGCGCCGGACCAACATGGTCGACGTTAACGCGTGTGGCCTCAGCGCGGGCCCTGGCGGAGTTGCCATCGGCGGCCCCGCCGTCGGGCTCCCCACAGAACTGTCTCCTAGCCAATAGGAGCAGGTCGACTCCTGAACGTAGGGATCAGTTTCTACGACAGCACGAGTCCAGGAAGGTTCGCGAAGAAGACAAAGATCGGTTCAAGCCACGGCCGAACCTCGCGGGGCATCCAGGCGTACGGGTCGGGCCCGGGGGGTGAGGCATTGGCGCTAGCAGTTCCGAGAAGTGCAAGCACTCCCACCAGCGCGACGGTCATGGCCATCCTTGGTTTCGACACTTTCAGTCCCTCTCAACGTGCCGCGTTCGGGCGGCGAAAGCACCGCCCGAGACCGGCCCGCGTTGTTCTCTCGTCGAATCGGGGATGGCAGAAATCAACCTGGCCGTTCTGCGGCGCGGTAACTTCGCCATCTCCCGACACGACCGAGAAGCAGCAGTTGGGATTCGGTGCAGACCGCCCTTTCTGATGCTTGCCCAATTCGGCGGCTAGTTAGTGCACATCGCCCACAACTGGAAGTTGAGGAAGGACACATTCCACTCATTCTGGCCGGCTGGGCATGAGTTGTTCGGATCGTTCCACACATGGTAATGCGGAGCTGCGTCTGGGTGGGCTGTGGCGATCGCCGGTGCTCCGATGATCACACCTGTTGCCAAGGCGGCAACCGCTGCCGCGTGGCGGGTTCGTTGCAATGGTGACATGACTGCTCCTCTAGGGATTTGGAATCCGTTCTCGGTGGAGTTGGATTCTCGGTTCTTGTGACGCTTAATAGAATGCGGCGACGCGGTGCCGAGAAACATCAGCACTAAGTTGGAACCTGCTCACACCGGAGCAGCTGGACCCAGTGGATCTCAGAGTGCGTTTGAAACCGTCAGGTTCGGGCGAGCCGCCTCGTCATGGTCGCAATCGTCGCGATGTGAACCATGTCCTCGTGGTGGTCGGGTCTGGTTTCGTAATCTCGCACGCAGCGGCGGTGCTTGTTGATCCACGCGAAACTTCTCTCGACCACCCACACGCGGGGCCGGACGTGGAAACCCGTGCTGCCGGGGATGCGTTTGATGATCTGCATAGGCAGGGCGAGAACGTCTTTCGCCCAGACGGGTAGCCGTCCGGGATAACCGCCGTCGGCCCAGGCCAGCCGGATGGTGGAGAACCTGCCGCGCAGTGCGGTCAGGAGTCGGTGCGCGGCGTCGCGGTCCTGGATCGAGGCAGCGGTGACGACGACGGCGAGCAGCAGTCCGTTCACATCCACGGCAACGTGTCGCTTGACGCCGTTCGTTCTCTTGCCGCCATCCCAGCCGCGGCTCGATCGGGGCACAGTGTCGGCGGCTGGCACCGTCTGCGAGTCGATGATCGCCGCGGTCGGGCACCGGTCCCGCCCGTCACGCACCCGCAGGCGGTCGCGCAGCGCGTCGACGATGCGCTGCCACCCGCCGCTGTGGGACCAGCGGGCGAAGACCGCGTACACCGTCCCGGCCGGCGGGGAACTCCATCGGCAGTTGCCGCCACGCGATACCACCGCGGACGATGTACAAGATGGCGTCCACTATCAGACGGCGGCAATGCTTCTCGGGTCTGCCGCCGCGGCCTGCCGTGCTGCCGGGCGCGGGCAACAGCGGTTCGAGGGTCGCCCACTCTGCGTCGGTGACCGACGACGGGTACACCGCGCAACCGTGCCCACCCGCCGAGTGGGGTGGGCACGACGGGCATGGCGGAATCGGCGATGATGTCATTGTGGGCTCCTGGTGTGGTCGGGGACTTGGTACTCACCGACCCAACCAGGAGCCCTCTTTCTTCGATTCTCAGCGAGGCACACGCCCGCTATCGCGGGTTCTCAAACACCCTCTCAGTCGGACAGTTGGCGCGGTGTTTGGCGCGAAGACAGTGAATCCGCTAGGTGACGGTTTCTCCAAGGACCCCCGCACGCGCTCGGGCGTGTCGCTCAGCCGGCGACGGACGGGCGGTGACGGCCGTGTGGTTGTCGCGATTCTGAAATCGGCGACGAGTTCGGCAGAATTGGGTTTGACCTGCGATGACGACAGGTCTGTCGGCGACAAGGTCAAGGTTCATGCTGAGGGAACCTCGGTGTTCACGATCGTGAGCATTGACGGTGACGAAGCTCTGATTGAGTCGGTTCTCCCCGCTCCAGGGACTTACCCGTTCCACTGCAAGCTCGAACACCTAGTTCCGGTCGAGTCCTGACACAGTAAAAATGCACCCTGAACTGCGTAGATGACGTCCCCTCGGAGAGGGGGACGTCACCAGTTCTGACCGAACGATCACGTTCTGTCGAGCGAGATGTTCGGGATATGCATCTTCGCTTTCATCCGCGCTGGCATGCTCGAAGAACTTGCAGCGCAGCTGCTGCCGTTGATCGTGCAACGCTGGCGGCCCGGTCCACTTCCTCGTTGCGAATGTCCTTACGGCGCTGAGCGGTGGCGTCGTCTACATCGGCCTGGCCCTCTACACCCGCTCGTTGTGGCCGGCGATCATGACGCGCATCTACGACCTGATCGTCTTCTGGGTGATGATTCGGATGTGACGGCCGGGGCCCTGATCTGCGTGGGCCACCACTCCCGGACGGGTTGTGCCATGCTGTGGGCACAGTGACGAAGTCGCGGGGGTGACATGACTGTTCATATGTTGGTGCGATCCACAGGCAGGCGTGGATGGACGGTGCGGTGCGATCTGTGTGAGCACACCTTCGCCGCGGCCGTCGCCGGCCGACCCGAGGCGGTGGCGTTCGCCGAGACGAACGGGTGGATCGTCGGCGAGTGCACGTGGTGCCCGATGTGCGCGGCGGCCCACACCTCCCGCCGCACAGCCTGAAATCGCCGGTCCACAGCCCTGACCCGGAACTCCGGGGTGGTTGTTGGGCTGTGAGGATGGATTCGAGGATTTCGTCTTGCATTGAAGGGAACAGGGTCTGATAGGGGAGCTGGCCGCGGCGAGCGAGGTGCATGTGATGGTGTCGTTCTGGTGGAGTCGCGGCGACGGTCTCGCCAACCACCAGCTCGGCCAGATCCTCAGCCGCGCATCAGGTGTGGATGGGGTGGACATCACTGACCCGCAGTCGCTCGATCGGGCGCTGCGGATCGCGGTCGCCGATCCCGCGGTGCTGGCCGAGCTGGAAGCATGGTGGCAGATGGTCGAAACCCGGCGGGCCGGAAACGGCACCCGCAACCCGGGTCTGGGCCTGGATCAGTCGATTCGGTACCTCCCCGACCGGCTCGACGCCGACACCGTCACACCGGAGGCACTCGGCGAGTGCCGCCGGCAGGTCGCCGCCGTCGATCAGACGATCATCAGTGCGAAGAACCTCCCCGAACTCGCGCACCCGGACGCCGAGATGCTCGACCTCCTCGGCCGCTACCTGGAGGCACGTTCCCGAGTTCTCGCCCTGGCATGACCCCACCCGGGTGAGCCGCCGGCTCCAGGTGCGGGCCACAGGGGTGGACGGAGAACCGCCACCCGCGGACGCGACCTGCCAGCATTGCCATAATTGCGTGCATTGCCGGCGATGATGGCGGTTCGCTGGTCAAGGTGGGGACGTGTCATTTCCGCCGGTCACGCTGCGTATTGGCCGCGGTGGTTCAGAGGTTCCAGAGTTGGAGCAGAGCGGTCCGCAGGCTGGCGGAGGCGATCCGGTGGTCGGCCCGTAGCCGGGGATTGGGGTGTCCGAGGTCGGCGAGGGTCTGCTCGGCGTCCGGTATCGGGATGGGGGAGAGGTCCGCTCGGCTGCGCAGGAGGTGACCGATGGCGCCGTGGGCGTGGAGGATGGCGATTGCCTCGGAATCGACGACCGCTGGGGGGTAAATCCACTCGTTGTCGGCGGTGACGAAGATCAGGACGTCACCGCGCTCGAGGCGGGTGTCGGATTTGTTGTGGTGGAACCATTCGAGCTGGTACTTCGCGGCCGGCCCGGCCGGGCCGCGGTGCCGGCGGGCCTGCGTTGCCCAGGTGTGCTGCTCGGTCGGACCGGGTGTGTAGTCGACGGTGTGTCGCAGAAACATCCGGGGGATCTTGGCGGGCAGGAACCCGGGGTCGGCGCACCCGGCCACCGACCCCGGGGATCGGCACAGACCGACCGATCTGCCACTGGATTGGAAGTGGCATACGTTCGTTCTCTCGGAAATTCCCTGCGAGCTGGTCATTCAGCCCGGTTTGGGGAGTCCACTGTTGTCGAGGTGGGATTCCGTTCGTGTCGGTACCACCTTGACGAGCAAGGTGGCCTTAACCTGTGTGGTATGAGTCACACATTTCGTGTGGTGCAGGGCAGGACGGTCGAGGTCGCCCACGCGTCGACCGATCCGCTGACCTTTCAACTCGAATGCGTCGAGGCGTTCGTGACCTCGCGGGTGGTCCGAGGCTTCAGTGCGGTAACCATCGAGAACGAGACAGGTGAGCTCGAGCGGATGCTGGCGGCGCTGGGCAAACCGGTGTGGGAGGCCACCGCCGACGATGTCGATCGAGTGGTCGGAGCGATGGCCGCGGACGGCTTGCTGGCGTCGACTCGACGCAGATATGTGCAGGCGCTGAGCAGTTTTCACCGGTTCCTGATCACCCGCCGCGCCGGGGAGATCGAGGCGTTGTTCGGGGTGCGGTTGACGAACCCGATCGACGAGTTCAATGCGAGCCGTCATGTCGGTGACGATTCACCGAGGCTGCTTCCACCTCCGAGCGTGAGTCGGGTGGCCGTCTTCTTCGACTTCCTCAAGGAACGGATCGGCTCGGCTCGCAAGTACGCGCCAGCGGCCCGGGATTATGCGCTGTTCCGGACCTTGTATCACGCCGGGTTGCGCTCCGATGAGGCGTCCAAACTCGAGATCGCGGACGTCTACCTCGGGCAGGGCCCGTTCGGAAAGTTGCATGTGCGGTTCGGCAAGGGTGCCCGCACCTCCGGGCCGCGGCCGCGGTGGGTTCCGATGCTCGACCACCTCGATCTGGTGGTGCGGTGGTATCTCGAGGATGTACGACCGAAGTTGCCGGAATCGGCGGTGTTGTTCTGCGATCAGAGTGGTGGTGCGATGGCCCGAGGCACGATCCGCAACCGTCTGCGGTATCTGCAGGATCTCGAGCACTGCTCGCCGGCGGACCGGTTCAGCCCGCACGCGCTGCGCCGGGCCTGCGCCACCCACAACTACGAACGAGGAGTCGATCTCGTTGCGATACAACAGATGTTAGGGCACTGGACGGTGGGATCGACGATGCGGTACGTCCGTCCGTCGGAGACGTTCATCGAGGACGCCTACCGCAGCGCGGTGTCCGACACCGTCGCGTTCCTGCAGGGAGATGACGATGCACATTAGATGGAAACTGCGGATGGCCGCGGCGCAACGGGAAGTATGGACCGGCACCGAGCTGCGCCGTCTGCTCGCCGAACGCGGCGGACTCGAGCTGTCGTCGGCGTCGGTGTCGGCGTTGTTCACCAAGGAACCCTCGCAGATCAAGCTCAGCACGCTGCTGGCGTTGTGCACTGCGCTCGACTGCACCCCGAACGACCTGTTCGACCTCGACACCACGCCCGATCGGGTCCCCGCCGAGCCCTCGGCGCCGACAGCGTCGGAGCCCGCGGCGCGGCGAGTCGGCGGCCGGTCGATGCCGCCGGTGTGACGAAGAAGGTCGGGGACTGCACCCGCTGCGGTCGGCCGCGGGGCCGACTGGGCCGCGATTTGTGCTGCCGGTGCTGGCGCAACGCGGTCGCCGCTGCGGCGAAGTCGCCGTGTCCGGGCTGCGGGATCGAGCGGGTCTTGAGTCCGGACACCGGGCGATGCCGGTCGTGTTCGCGCACCTGCCACGACTGCGGTGCCGCCGTGCGCGGCAAGGACGAGGCCCGGTGCCGGCGGTGCCGCCGCCGCCGTGACCTCGCCGCCGCCCGCCGACGCTGTCCGCGTTGCGGCCGCGACGGCTACTTACGCGAACGCACCGGTTGGTGCGGACCGTGCTCACAACCGGGGCCGGCGCCGAAGCCGGCCGCCGCATGCACCGAATGCGGGCGCGTGATCCGCGGCGGCGGGGCGAGGCTGTGCAACCGCTGCCGGCAACGCCGCCCCCAACGCCCCTACACCCGCGCCGAGCACCTCCTCGCCGAACTCGATGATCCGCCGAATTGGCTGTGGGACTTCGCTATCCATGTGTCGACTCGGTATTGTCCGGCGCTGGCGACACGTCTGGTGAGTCAGCTCGGGGCGCTGCTGCGCACCGAGCCGCGGGCATTGCCGCAGACCTTACTCGACCGGGCCCGCATCCCCGGCCGCTCGATCGGGTCGCTCGCGAAGGTGCTCGAGGACTTCTTCACCGCCCGCGGCCTTGCCCTGCCCACCGACCAGTCGCAGCGGCTCGCGGCCGGTCGCCGGGAGCGACGCGTGCAGGCCGTGCCCGAACCGTTGCGGCCCGCCGTCGCCGCGTTCGAACGCGCAATGCTCGACGAACGAGGCCGCGCCCGCCGCGCCGGGACCCGGCCCCGCGCCGACACCACCATCGACAAGCGATTGGCCCAGATCCGTGACCTGTCATGTCATCTCGTCGGACGCGGGATCGAGGACTGGGCGCAGGTCGATAAGGCCGTGATCGAGGACTACCTCGCCGAGGTGTCGCCGGCCGGCCGCCCCCTGGACGGACTTCGCCACTTCTTCCGCTTCGCTCGCCGCAGCAAGCTCATCCTGATCGATCCCACCGCCGAGCTGCGCGTGCGCACGCCCCGCGGATTCCATGGACGGACCCTGCCGCGCTCGCGACAGCGCGAACTGTTCACGCGCTGGTGCACATCAACCGAGGTGGCGCCGAACGAGGCCCTCGTCGGCCTGATGGCGTTGATCCACGGTGCCTCACAGCACGAACTGCGTCACCTGCAGCTCGCCGACATCGATCCCCAGCACCGCACGGTTCGGCTCGGCCGCCGCCCACAACCGATCCCGCTGGACCCGGCGACCTGGGCCGCACTGACCCAATGCCTCGAGCACCGCACATCCGGCACCCACAATCCCCACGTCATCGTCACCATCCGAACCCGATCCGGGCGGACACCGGCGTCCCGGCCCTACCTCAGCCACCTCCTCGACCCCGCCGACACCACGATCTCCACGCTGCGCGCCTCCCGACTGCTGGCCTTGGCCAACAGCCACGATCCCAATCTGATTGCCACCACCTACGGCATGAGCGCCGAGGGCGTCCTGGCCTACTTCGCCGACCGCGTCGATCCCACCCTGCTCGCGGACCTGTGAGATTTCAGGCGTCACCGTGCACACGTTCGCACGAACCTGTGCGCTTTGGTGGTGGCGTTGTCGAGAAACACCGGATCGACCTCGGTGATCTCCTCGATACCGTCGATAAACTTCCGCACGCCGGCAACGACCTCGGGGTCGTCGGTGATGACCACGGCATCATCGGCGATCGTCGAGCTGTGGGAGGCATTCGCGGAGCCGATGACCGCCCGCCGACTGGTGGCGATGACGTTGGCGTGCAGGTTCGGCGACGACAGGACCCTCACCCCGGCCTCGACGTAGTACGCAAGCGCAATCGGCGAGGTCACATGCGCGCGCACCGCCGCCCGGGAGGCGTTCACGACGAGGAGATCGCCGGCCCGCAACGGCAGCAGAGCGGGTGCGTCCTCGCCCAGGTACGCGATCGCGGCATGGCGCGGCCCCCTCACTCGAATGGCGCGGGTGATGTGCGGCCAGGGACTCGGCCCGTGAAATGTCGTCCCCATACGTCGAACGGTAGCGCGGGCGTGATGCGCTGTACCCCTATTGGCTCGGGCCCGGAGCGTACGGTGCAGCCCATGAGGCCAATTGCATCGCCGTGCTCGCGGAAAGTGGTGATGAACTGCGGATATGACACGTCCCCATCTGAGACATCGAACCGGCGCATCTTCGACCTCCCGACCGCGTACTGGTTCAAGGCCACGCCGTAAGGGCACACACAACGAACTCCCCCACTCTCATTCGAGGGTGGGGGCTTTCGTCGTTCTACGGGACGGTTAGGTCATCATCTTCTGCACGAGAGCGGCCAACCCTCCTCCGCTGAGGAGAACGATCAGGACGTTCACTCCTACCTCTGGGGCGGGAGAGTAGAGAACCACAGCGGTGATGGCGCACAACACAACTGCGATGCACAGAAGCATCAGGCAGCGGTGCCACAGTGCGGCAGAGTTGACGTGCACCTGAGGGCGCGCGGTGCTGGACTGTCGGGTAGCGCGTATTGTCGGAATGGAGGACCTCCGGATGTCTAAGCCGCGGATGGATGGTTTTCGAGAAGGTGCCCCGCCCTGCAAGGCGGGGCTTTTCTTGTGTCAGGACCGATCTCGGCGGAGCAGGTCTTCGTACGGGGTCGGCACAGTCACGGTGTTTAGTTTAGGCGCTTCGCGCCCGTGCGCCTTTTCGGTAGCTGGAGCAACCGGAAGGGTGCCCGAGCGATAGCCAGCCCACATGCGTGAATTCTTCGTGATCGGCATCGGTGCGCGCGACCCCGACCAGGTGACGGTCCATGCGATCAAGGCGGCAACCAGGGCCGACTCGGCGAACTACGTGACGTCCGCCACGACGAGGGGGTCGAACTTTTCGTCCTTGGGGTGGACGATGTCGTCAGGGGCGCCGATCTCGTAGGGGGTGTTCCTGAGATTCGGTTGTTGCCGAGGAGTAGGGGCCCGGCGCGGAGCTTCCCTCTCCGGTCGGGGCGACCACACCGTGTCGCCTTACAGCGGTGGTGGCGGTTCGTCGCCGTGGATGAGCTTCCACCATAGGGTCGCGCGCTGACGAGGGATCGGGTCGACGATGATCACGTCGGCCCGATCTGCGGCGGCGAGCATGTAGGGCCGGCGGCGTTCGCGCCATTGCGCGGTGACATCCTCGAGGCCGTCGATGCTCATGGGACTGTCGAGGGTCTCGCAGGCCAGTTTCAGCCACGGGGCGAGGTGGCGTTCGGCTTCCCGGGTGATTCCGTTGCCCGCTAGGGCGTTCTCGACGAGAAGGCTTGTCAGATCGCGGCGGATCCGCCACCGAAGTTCAGGTTGATCGACAATGCAGGACCGCTCGGTGGCCCGATTGCGGTCGGCGCCGGCCGAGTCGCCGGGGGCGGTGCGGAGCCGTCGGGTGGCCGTGCGCGGTACGGCCCCGAACATCTCGGGCCGTTGGTGCTGGTCAAGGGTGCGGGCATGGGTACAGGCGTCACACAGTTCGGTGAGCGCGGGCAAGACGGGCGCCGGTGGGTGGCGAGTTGGGCGAGCATGTCGGCGCCGAGGTCTTCGGCGCGCGCAAAGACCTCCAGCCCGTACCGGTAGCGCAGGACCGCGGCGTTCTCCCAGTGGCCGGCGGGTGTGCGCTCGCGGCGGGGGAGACTAGCGACAGCTGCGAAGAATCGTTCCTCGGCGTGATGCGCTCTGTTCCGTAACTCGGTGGCTGCGGCATCGCAGCGGTCGGGTGTGATGCCCTGCAGCGGAATCAGCGCTTCCCGGAACTCGTGTGCAGCGTAAGCGAGGTTTTCGAGATCGACGGGGTGGGCGCGCGTGCGTCGCGTGAGTCCAAGCGCCATGCCGGGAAGCTTAACCGGACCGGTAGGAGGCGATGTGATGCCGGCCGGCCGCGACCGAGCTTGCCGTCCGTGTGAGAACTCGCACCGCCGGCACCGGCTCGACATCAGTGCTCGTGGTGCGTATCCGACCCTGGATTTCTCTTTGACCAGCAGAAATGACACGTCCCCTCCCCTCGGTTCCGTGCGCTGGTAGTGTGGTCGCCGCGCTCCCACCCGGGAGATTCCTGAGGTCTGTCGTGGTCGGCTTCAGAAGTGGCAATGAGCTTGTGGCACAAGTATATCCACGTTCCGCGGCCCTCCCCGGGTGGATCAACTGTCTCGATTCCGCCCCAGGGCGTCGTCCTCGCGTGTGGGGCAGCGGCGACCAGGTGTCTTTGGCAGGGGATCGGATCGAGACGGATGGAGGAATTGCATGAGTGAGCAGCGTGGACGTGACTTCAAGGTCGCACCCTTCGGAGGTCGCGCAGATCGGACAGCGGAGGAAGCGGCGCCCGCAGACCGTGGTCCGGCTCCCGGCCGGCCTGCCGGGTCAGGCCGTCGTGGGAATGGTGATCTCGGCTCTGCCGTCGATGGCCGATAGTTGGTAGTGCGGGCAGGTGACCACCTGCCGAGGAACGGGAATCGCCTGACGGTCGGTGTCGAGGTAGAGGCGGTAGGCGAGCTGCCCGCGTCGATGGCTGCCGGTGCCTGGGTCGACGGCGCCGAGGAAGTACCCGTGCGCGGAGTCGATGGTCGAGAAGATCGTCCGCGCCCACTCGGCGGGCTCGGCGGGCGGCAGATACCGCGGCACGCCCGTCTGCGCGTCGACGGTGTGCACGATGACCGTGACGGCGAACCCGGTCGCCGCGGGAAACCACTCCTCGGCCGCAACGTCGAACGGTGCGACGGACGTGTGAATCTGCAGCTCGATGTCCGTTCCGGTGCGCGCCGTCGCTGTGATGATGTGGGGATCCGCCGAAGCATCCTGTGCGGCCAGGTTCGGCAGCGCCTGGTGGCCGTCGGCGCGGATGCTGCCTGGATCAGCGGACATGGGGCAAGGGTACGGGCCCGCCGATACACCGCCCGCGGGGTGACGGCGATTAGTCCGACCGGCGCCCGATCCTGAATAATGGGGTTTGACCTGCAGTGATGACAGGTCCCTGACGGAAGGACTGGGCCGGTGAATGTGGGTGACCGCGTCAAGGTGCATGCCGACGCCACCTCGGAGTTCGTCATCGTGAGCATCGACGGCGAGGGCGCGGTCATCGAGTCGGTACGCGACGACGTCCCCGGTCAGTTCCCCTTGCACGCCCGCGTCGAGCGGTTGGTCCCGGTCGAGTCCTGATCTCGAAGAATGCCACCTGAACTGGCGGAGGTGGCACGCACCCAGGAGATTAGCGCGCCGGCCCGGCGGGTCCCTGGCGGTCATCTGTCCGCTGCAGGGCAAGCCTTCTGCCATGGCCTCGTGGTGGCCTACATACTGGGCCTCTCCACGGTCTGCTTCTGTGCTTGCAGGTAGGACAATGACGGTCTCGGTGGCCTATTTGGCTGGAGCGACGGTTGAGATGTCGAACTGCAGCGCGTCATCACCGCAGGTCATAGCGTATTGAGTGACCCATTGTTGTAGTGATTCATATTATGAGTCATAATGTGAAACATGGATGTGAAGCGGCTACCAGTCACTTTGGATAGCGACGATCAAGCGGAACTCGCTGTATTCGGCGATCCGGAACGCCTTGAATCCGACATCCTCAGGCAGTGGGCGCAGCAGCATCACATCACTGTCCGGGACAACTCCGAATCCGGCATCGCCCGTGCGTTGCTTCGAGCTGGGGCTGAATCCCTGAGAGAAAAGGCTCTCGAAGCCGGTTACGCGCGGCTTGCGGAGGAGCAGCGGTCTGAAAGCCGCGAAGAGCGGCTTGCCCATCGTGCGCGCTACGCGAATCGTGTCGACCGCTCTTACGCCGAATGACCACGGCGCTCCGTGGGCAGATCTACTGGTTCGATATGGGGCATGGAGAGAAGCCGTGGGTAGTCGTCTCGAATAACCTTCGAAACCGGAACCTGCATACGGTGCTGGCCGCTCGAATCACTACCACTCCGAAGCCGGGTATCCCGACTGCAGTCCCGCTCGGTCCCAACGATCCGCTGGTCGGATCCATCCTCGCCGATGACATCGTTCAACTTTTCGACGACGAGCTGGAAGCAAGCAGGTCGGGCGGCGCATTGTCGCCGTCGACGATTGTCGAGTTGAACAAAGCCCTGGCTATCGCGCTTGCCCTGCCGTGAGCTGCACGGCCCGAAATGGTGTGCCCTCGTAGGTGGTGCGGGCACAGTGTTGTGAATGGCGATCGGGCGACGTGAAAAGTTGCTGGAGGCTATCAGGTTAGAATGGCGTACTGGGTGAGCGGGACAACGATGGCCAGGTACCGGTCGTCGGCACACAGATCACGGTAGACGGTGAATTGGTCGTCGTGATCGTTGGCACTAAGCTTGATTTTTAACCTGGGCAGGCGGCCCCGACGGGTTTTCTAGCTTTGGTTTCGGCGCGTTTGCCCACGTGGTGATGCGGTGCGCGGTGGGTGTTTTTCGATCCGGGTGGGCGTCCGGGTCCGGGTCGACTGGGTTTCGGTGCACTGGCCGGAACAGGCATCGTCGCACGGGTGCGCGAAAACCCTCGACGAACCCGTGCCGGCGTCAATCGTGTTGGTGGGACAGGCCGTTCCCACGGGCGGCGTAGGTCCTCGGCCAGAGGACGGGCGAGCCGGAGTTGGGCGTAGGCCACCAGCACGATCCAGGTCCAGCGGTCGGCCGCCTCGGGACTGCGGAGCCGAGGTGCGGTCCACCCCAACGTCTGCTTGAAGAAGCGGAAGGTGTGCTCGAGATCGAAGCGCCGCAGAAACAGCTGCCACAACCGGTCGAGATCGTCAGCACTGACGCCCGGGTCCGAGCACCACAGCCACACCGGGGTGGGATGCCGGTCCCCAGGAAGGTGGTCGACGGTCAACCGGATCACCGTGCCTTCCACGATCGGTGGCGGCCCCGGGTGCTGAGCCCACGAGCCACGATGAACGAGTCGAGGGTGCAACCGATTCCACGCCGAAGCGGAGGCTGTGCCGTATCGGTCCGTCTCGGTGCTCGAGGTGGTCTCGGGTGTAGGCCACGTAATCGGGTCGGCGAATCGAAACTCGGGGCCGTGCCGGGGTGGGCGCCCAGTACGGCCCGGTGGCGGCGCCGGGAAGCACAGCACCCGGTCCGAACGCATCCGACCCAGCACCTGCACCGGGAGATCGGCGAGCACGAACGCCAACCGCGCCAACTCGTATCCGGCGTCGAACACCAGTAGAATGTCCGGGTCGCCGTCGCGGTGGTGCCCGGCCTCGCGCAACCGCGTGATCACTTCACGCACCTGGGTCGCCGTCACAGCGGTTTCGTCATCGTCGGGGTGCAAGCGGACCGCGTCGAGCACCGACGTCCACGAGGTACGCCCGGTCTCGAGTGCGGCGACGAACGAGTACGGCCACCCCGGGATCAGCTGCGCCTGATTCTTCCCGGGCCGTAGACGTGGCAGAACCCGCGCTGCGGACTCGTCGGTGCATCCGGGCGCAACCAGGCACTGACATCGACGGCCAGAACGATCCGGCCGCCACGATCACACGGGATCGTCAGCCCGCCAAGTGCGCGGCGCAGCCGAGTGAAATCTACTCTGCCGCAGTTGATTGCGTCGTACAAGGCGCCGTGACCGCGCCGATGCTCTGCGGCCAGTGACAACTCGACCAGGGTGCGAACCGCGGTGCCGGAACACAGCAGCGCATCGGTCAACTCGAACAATGCATCACCTCGGGACGGAAGACACCGGTAGAACTCTTCGCGGAACGACACCAGGTCGACACGCGGATCGGGGACCGATTCTTCCCCGACCGCCCACCGATCGGGCACACTGATACTCACGGCCACCGCCTGTTTTCGTCTCGAAAGTTCTCTGGAAGGAACCTCAAGATGATCAGGCGGTGGTCGCCTCATGCCGCGGCGACACGCCGAACAACACCAGCACCAACTGCCCCACGCGATGGCCGAGGTTAAACGACAAGCTAAGAAAGTGTTCTGAAAGTGTCACGCCGCGCGGGTCGACTGCCAGGGGTGTCGTCCGCGTGCGGGGGCGAGTCGTCGGGTCATCAATCCGATCATTGCCCATTTGATCATCGCCTCCGAGTGCGCCGGGAGGCGTTCGTAGTCGTGGTCAAGTCGACGGCAACGCACGATCCACGCCAGGGTCCGTTCGATTAGCCAACGGTGCGGCAGAACACTGAATCCCAGCTTCCCCTTGGGTTTCCGCACGATATCGAGCGTCATCCGGCAATGCTCCGCGACCCACGCGACGAGACGTCCGGCGTAGCCGCCGTCTGCCCACACCATCGACGGCATCACTGTCTTCGCCCGAGACAACGCCAGGCGCCCGCCGTCGCGGTCTTGCACGCTCGCCGCGGTCACCAGCACGACCACCAACAGGCCCAGCGAGTCCGTGACCACGTGTCGCTTCCTGCCGTGGACCCGTTTCCCGCCGTCCCATCCGCGGGTTTCCGTGCCGACCGTGTCGGCGCCCTTGACCGCCTGCGCGTCGACCATCCCCGCCGACGCCATCGGATCCCGGCCGCTACGGTCACGGAGCTTCGCCCGCAGCGCGTCGTGGATGCGGTCGGTCACCCCGGACTCGTTCCATCGCTGGAAGTACCCGAAAACGGTCTGCCAGGGCGGGAAGTCATGCGGGAGCTGCCGCCACGAGCAACCGGTGCGGTTGACGTAGAGGATCGCTTCCACGATCCGCCGACGATCGTGGATCGCCGGGCGACCGCCCGGCAGCGCCGCGGGCACCATCGGTGCGATCAACTCCCATTGGGCATCGGTCAGATCGGACGGATACGGCGTCCGCTTGCGACGTTTCCTGCGAGCAACGACGGACCTAATCATGCCGCCACCGGGCCGGTCCGCCGCGCCCGAATCGAAAACTTTCAAAACACTCTCTGAGTATCGCGAGAGTCCTAGCCGTTGGTATCGAACCGACCTAATCATGGCCGCGAAGGGGCGTGCAAGGCTTGTTCGTATCCAGCAGCTGCTCAAGGGAGTCTCCAGAATCGGACTGTTCGGGCGACCATGACTTCGGCGCAGTTGGTGCCTGACAAGCTGCGGCGCTGATCATGAGTGGGCGCTTCTGACCTCAGGCGCGATCACGACCATATTGGTTGCCGTAAGGAATTCCAGCCGGGTGGGCAGGTCAACAGGCGAGCCCCCACAGATCGTCAAGAAGCGCAGAGAAGATTGGCCGGAGCTGACGCGATCGGCGAGCTCGCGGCTCATCTCGACGATGTGAACAGCGAAGGACACCATCGGCAAGGTCACCGACACGGTCGTCACCTAGGTCCGCCATCGGGTCCTGTGCAGCGGAGTCGGCGCTCCGGGCGCTCGCCCGCAAGGCACTCGAACGCCGACATCGGTACACGCTGGTGGATCTCGCAAACCTGATCCGCCCGACCACGTGGCTGTAGTACGAGCACCCGAACTCGTGTCACAGCACCCCGAATCCGATGTGCTCGCGGCCCCGCATTCCACGCCATCACCTGCATGCGGTGATCACGGCTGCGCACTGTTTCGGCCAGCTGGCTAATGAGTTCGATGATTCGGCGCCGGGCATCCTCCAGTTCCGTTGCCAAGCGCTCTTCCTCCATCGACCTTGCGGCGCGGTTTCTGCCCTACATGGTCGAGCTTCCCAGTCCCACAAGCATTCCGAGGCGTTCATGCGGTCCGCTGACAACTCCTACCGTACGGTCTCGACACCCCCGCCGCGGCAGTGTCCTCGCAGCGGAAACATGGAGCAGGTCCGTCGATCCATCGGACCGGCGGGTTCCGTAGTTTTCCCGGATGTTCGCCGATGAGATCTGGATCACTATGGATGCCAGCGAGTGAGCACGGCGAATGGATCGGAAGTTTTTCCGTCGGGCCGTGGTTCACCGTCGGCGACGTAGCCGAAGGCATTTACGACGCAGACCTGAGTTCCATTGAACGCACTAACGACCGTACAAGTGTGATTTGCCGACGAGAAAGGAAAGCCGCATGACTGACGTGCAATGTGAACCCGCGCTTGCGGGGAGAAAGCCCAAGTGGGCCGACGCGGACATCGCTGAACTCGTAGACGAAAGGACCGGCCGGCTAGACCCGCGGATCTACACCGACGAGGCGCTGTACGAACAGGAACTGGAGCGGATCTTCGGTCGCTCGTGGTTGCTGATGGGCCACGAGACGCAGATTCCGAAGGCCGGCGACTTCATGACGAACTACATGGGCGAGGATCCCGTGATGGTCGTTCGTCAGAAGAACGGGGAGATCCGCGTCTTCCTCAACCAGTGTCGCCACCGCGGAATGCGGATCTGCCGCGCGGACGGGGGCAATGCCAAGTCATTCACCTGCAGCTATCACGGCTGGGCCTACGATACGGGCGGCAACTTGGTGAGTGTGCCTTTCGAGGAGCAGGCCTTCCCCGGGCTGAGGAAAGAAGATTGGGGCCCGCTACAGGCTCGCGTCGAGACCTACAAGGGCCTGATTTTCGCAAACTGGGACGCTGACGCCCCGGACCTGGACACCTATCTGGGTGAAGCGAAGTTCTACATGGACCACATGTTGGATAGAACCGAAGCGGGCACCGAAGCGATCCCGGGGATTCAGAAGTGGGTCATTCCCTGCAACTGGAAGTTCGCAGCGGAGCAATTCTGCAGCGACATGTACCACGCGGGCACCACATCCCATCTTTCCGGCATTCTCGCGGGCCTGCCTGATGGCGTCGATCTGTCGGAGCTCGCGCCCCCCACGGAAGGCATCCAGTACCGCGCAACCTGGGGCGGGCACGGTAGCGGCTTCTACATCGGCGATCCCAACCTGTTGCTCGCCATCATGGGGCCGAAGGTCACCGAGTACTGGACTCAGGGCACTGCCGCAGAGAAGGCTTCCGAGCGCCTGGGAAGCACAGAGCGTGGCCAGCAACTAATGGCGCAGCACATGACCATCTTCCCAACCTGTTCGTTCCTGCCAGGCATCAACACCATCCGAGCGTGGCACCCTCGCGGGCCGAACGAGATCGAGGTCTGGGCCTTCACCGTCGTTGATGCCGACGCACCCGAGGAGATGAAAGAGGAATACCGCCAGCAGACACTGCGAACCTTCTCGGCAGGTGGTGTCTTCGAGCAGGACGACGGCGAGAACTGGGTTGAGATCCAGCAGGTGCTGCGCGGACACAAGGCCCGCAGTCGGCCGTTCAACGCGGAGATGGGACTCGGCCAGACCGACACGGACAATCCCGATTACCCCGGCACGATCAGCTACGTCTACAGCGAAGAAGCGGCGCGTGGGCTGTATACGCAATGGGTCCGGATGATGACTTCGCCGGACTGGGCTGCACTGGACGCCACCCGACCCGCAGTGTCCGAGTCGACCCACACGTGACCGCGGCGGGGCGAGCGGACCGCGGTGGAACCATCGCCGGGTCTCCACCTGAACAGAACTCCCGACTGATTAGGAAGAATTATGATTGACGCCGAATCGCCAACCACGGCATTTCGAACAAAACCCGCACCAGTAGACCCCAGCCTGCAGCACGAGATCGAGCAGTTCTACTACTGGGAGGCGAAACTTCTCAATGACCGCCGCTTCCAAGAATGGTTCGATCTGTTGGCCGAAGATATTCATTACTTCATGCCAATCCGAACCACGCGTATCATGCGAGAAGCCGAACAGGAGTATTCCGGCGCCCATGAATACGCACATTTCGACGACAATGCGCAGATGATGCGAGGGCGCCTGCGCAAGATCACTTCCGATGTGAGCTGGTCAGAGAACCCGGCCTCGCGCACGCGGCACGTGATTTCCAACGTCATGATCGTCGACGGTGATAACCCTGGTGAATACCACGTCTCGAACGTCTTCATCGTGTACAGAAATCGGCTCGAGCGGCAGCTCGATATCTTCGCTGGGGAGCGGAAGGACATTCTGCGTCGAACTGGTAGCGAAGCGGGTTTCGAACTCGCGAAGCGAACGATCCTGATCGACCAGAGCACAATTCTCGCCAACAACCTCAGCTTCTTCTTCTAGGAGTGACGATGGCCCTCACAAAGATATGCAGCTCCGGCGATTTGGCGCCGGGTGAGATGCTTCGCTTCGAGGAAGGTCCAGAGCCGATTCTGGTCTGTAACGTGGGCGGAGAGTTCTTCGCGACTCAGGACACCTGCAGCCATGCCGATTGGGCACTCTCAGACGGGTATCTCGAGGACGACGTCGTGGAGTGCACACTCCACTGGGCCAAGTTTTGCGTGCGCACTGGCAAGGCGAAGGCGCTCCCGGCCTGTCTGCCGTTGCGGACCTTTGTGGTCAAACTCGAGGGAGACGACGTTCTCGTGGACCTCGAGGGCGGAGTGACGACATGACTTCCGACATCGTGGTCATCGGGGGCGGGGTCGCTGGCGTGAGTGCCGTGCAGTCGCTGCGTTCGGAAGGCTATGACGGGCGTCTGTTCCTGATCGGCAAGGAACGCGAACTCCCATATGACCGCACCTCGCTTTCCAAAGCGGTCTTGGCCGGGGATCTGGCCGATCCCCCGCCGCTGTCACCGGCTGACTGGTACGACGAGCTACAGGTAGAGACGGTGCTCGACAGGACGGTCCTGCAGGTGGATGTCACCCGCAAGGAGGTTCTGCTCGACGGCGGCCGCTCGCTCGAGGTCGATCGTGTTCTCTTGGCGACCGGGGCCAGCGCGCGCGTTCCCTCCTTTTCCGGCGCCGACCTTCCTGGCGTCACCACCCTGCGAACGGTGGACGACGCGCAGCGGCTGCGCCAAGACTGGGAGCCAGGACAACGGCTCGTCGTCGTCGGCGGAGGCTTGATCGGCTGTGAGGTTGCCACCACCGCTCGGAAGCTCGGGCTCGAGGTCAGCATCCTCGAGGCCTCAGACGAGTTGCTACAGCGCGTTCTGGGCCGCCGGATCGGTGGCTGGTGCCGGGCGCGCCTCGAGGAACTCGGGATTTCGGTCATGGTGAACACGGGAGTCGCCGAGTTCGACGGGGTGGACAGGATCACCGCCGTGATCGGCACCGACGGACGGCGTTTCCCGGCAGATAGTGCAATCGTGTGCGTCGGCGCGGAACCCGAGACGGCGATAGCCGAGCAGGCTGGGCTTGCGTGCAGCCGCGGCATCATCGTGAACGATTCCGGCGGCACCGCCGCTGAGGGGGTCTTCGCGGCCGGCGACGCGGCATCATGGCCGCTACGGACGGGCGGCCGGCGGTCGCTCGAGACCTACATCAACAGTCAGAAAGAGGCGACCGCAGTTGCGTCCGCGATGTTAGGGAAAGCCGTTCATGCGCCGCAACTACCGCTGTCGTGGACCGAGATAGCCGGACATCGCATACAGATGATCGGCGACATCGAAGGTTCAGGGGAGTACGTCATGCGAGGCGCTCCCGACGACGGCCCGGCACTGCTCTTCAGGCTCACCGACGGCAAACTGACTGCGGCCCTTTCGGTGGATGCTCCGCGAGAGTTCGCCATGGCGACCCGCCTTGTCGAGAGCGGTGCTCAGGTGGGCCGGGACGTTCTCGCCGACACAAGCGTGGAGTTGCGCGAACTGAATCGGGCGGCACGCGAGAGAACAACAGCGGCATGACAGAGAGCCCTGATCGCGGAGTGATCAGCGGTGCCGCTAGGGCCGATCACTCATCCGCTCCGCCGCGCCACTGGTTCGGCGACGATATGCACCAACGGTCGCCTGCTCTGCTGGATCGAGAACATGTCGAAGACTGGGTAGGACGCCAACGCAGGCACCGCGATCGAGTCGCATCTCCCAACCAGCGGTCAAGTCGGCTCGGGACGCCGGGTGGCCAATCTCCTTCGGCCATCACACACGGCAACAGGAAAGCCATACCCGAGGTCCCTGGGTGATTCACAGCCTGCGGCCGACGGCGCAAATCACACTCCAAGAAAGGTAAGAAATGAGCGTTCAGAGACTTGGTTACATGGGCTTCGAGGTTGCGGATGTGCCCGCATGGCGCGCCTTCATGACGGAAAAACTGGGGGCCATGGAGGCCTCGAGCAGCGAGAATTCGGCGCGGTTCAGGATTGACTCCCGCAGCTGGCGCCTGATGGTCGAAAAGGGACCGTCGGATGACATCTCGCTCTCGGGCTACGAGGTCGAGAGCGAGGACTCGCTACTCGCGATCAAAAAGCGTCTCGAAGCGCATGGAATCGAGGTGACAACAGAGAGCGGCGAGTTGGCGGACGATCGCGGTGTCCTCGGACTGATTTCGTGCACGGACACGGCAAACACCCGGGTCGAGATCTACTATGGCGCGACGGAGCTGTTCGAGAAGCCGTTCATCTCGCCGACCGGGGTCTCGGGCTTCACGACCGGCGACCAGGGGTTCGGCCACTACGTGCTGGCTGTGCCGGATATAGATGCTGCCCTGGATTTCTATGTCAAGGGCCTGGGCTTCCATCTCTCCGACATCATCGACTGGAAGCTCAACGATGAACTGACGGTCAAACTCCACTTCCTGCACTGCAACGGTCGACACCACACCCTGGCGCTCGCCGGTCTCCCGGGAGCAAAGAAGACTCACCACTTCATGCTCGAGACCAAGCATATGGATGACGTGGGCCTTGCCTACGACAAGTTCGATGCGGACGGGACAGTGGTCATGACGCTTGGCCGCCACACCAATGACCACATGCTCTCATTCTACGGCGCGACCCCCTCCGGATTTGCCGTCGAATACGGCTGGGGCGCTCGCCAGGTCGAACCAGGCTGGTCCGTCGTGCGCTACGACAAGATCAGCATCTGGGGTCACAAATTCGTTGCCGAGCGCGACAGGCAAGTGAGCAGCAACGCAATCGAGGATGAATTGATTGACATCGATGCCACGCTGAGCGCCCCGGCGCAAGCGTAAGACGAACCGAACTCACAAGACGAAGAAAGGGATTCAGATGGGTTGGCTGGAAGACAACGTCATGATCGTCACCGGCGGAGGGTCGGGCCTAGGCCGGGCGCTGGTCGAGCGATTCCTGGGAGAAGGAGCCCGGGTGGGTGTCCTGGAGAAGTCGGCGGAGAAGGCTGAGAAGCTTGCCAACGACTTCGGCGAGGATGTCCTCGTGGTCGAAGGCGACGTGCGCAAGTACGACGACAATGCGCGCGTCGTCCAGGAAACGGTTCGCCAGTTCGGTCGCCTCGACACGTTCGTCGCGAACGCCGCGATCTGGGACTTCTCGACGAAGATGGTCGATATCCCGGTGGACCGACTGGACGCCCTCTTCGACGAAATGTTCCACATCAACGTCAAGGGCTACTTGCACGGTGCACGTGCGGCGGTCGAGGAGCTCGCCGCCACCGGAGGCTCGATCATCTACACCGTGTCGAACGCCGGCTTCTACCCCGGCGGCGGCGGCCCGCTCTACACCGCGTCGAAGCACGCGGTAGTCGGGCTGATCAAGGAACTGGCCTTCGAACTCGGCCCCAAGATCCGCGTCAACGGGGTGGCTCCGGGCGCAATGCCCACCGATCTGAGAGGACCTGGTTCGCTCGGAATGGGCGAAACCACCATCACCTCAGTGCCGCTCGGCGATCTGGTCAAACAGTGCACCGTGCTGCAGGAGCTGCCCGAGGCGGCGGACTACACCGGGCACTACGTTCTGCTGGCTTCGAAGGCGAACTCGAGGACGGCAACCGGCGCGATTATCAACTGTGACGGCGGGATGGGGGTGCGCGGCTTGGCCGAGACGGCCGGCGGAAACGACCTGTAAAAAGCAGCCCTCGGAAAGGAAGAAACAACAGCGAACGACACCAGGCCCACTTTCGGTACCCGACGCCCTCGCCGAAACACTCAACAATGACCACGTTTGGCTGAAGAAGGCCGACAAGATGACCTTCGGGGTGACACATGTGTACACCGGGAAGCTAACCCTCGTCGTCCGCATGGACTTCGGCAGGGGCGTCATGTCCGACGTCGTCGAACATGCCAACGCGGACGACGCGCCACCCAGCGAATTCGTGCTCACCGGTGAACAGCGAGAACTGGCGGCGCATGCTGGTGACAGGCGAGCTCACCGTCAACATCGCGCTGGTCACCAAGCAGATCTCGGTGAAGGGGAAGATGGGACCCCTGCTGAAGGACATCCCACAGTTCAAGTACATCATCGTCAAGTTGAGCGAGCTCGGGCCCCGCGCATTGGATCAAGAGGCCACTTGACCTGGCTACCTTCCGAAGTCTCGGGTAGGTCCTTCCCGAACCTCCGGGATAGCAGTCGGTGACCACGGTGCCGGGATCCCCTCCGGGCCCACATTGTGGTTACCCAGCCGCTCATGGCGCGAGTCTGGTTTGTTGGGGAGACTGGACCGTGACAGCGAAGTCGCTGATCTAGGGAACAACATGGAAATCGACACCGTGAGGGTGCTGCGGCAGAGTCCGGGCATCACGACGACTCTGGCCCTGTCGGGCGAGACCCGTGAACGTGTGGTTGTCCGGCGGGTGGATCTATCCATGACGTTCCCATGGAGTTGGCACTGGCTCGAAGGTGAGCTGGAGGCCATGCGCAGGGCGAGGCTGCCACACGTCATCCCCACCCAGATTGCACACAAAGGACCCGACCACGTCGATCTCGTCCGCCCATTCATAGCTGGTCTCGACATTCGAGAATGGTCTGCGCAGGAGTCACCCCAATCGCTCGACGTCCAGCTCCAGCTGATGTGCAACCTGTTCTACGCACTGGCTCGTCTGCACCGAATGGGAATCGCTCACGGCGGGGTGAAGCCAGCGAATATCATGCTCGCGGAGGGCACCAATCAGCTCGTTCTCCTCGACGCCAGCGTGACGCGGACTCAATTGGCTGCCGTGACCCATCCCGTCGAGGGGCCGGAAGGTCGATATCTGCTTCCGGAAAGTCCCGGACTCGCACACCCGGCGGCGGGCTTCACGGCCGACATCTTCGCAGCGGGGTGGGTACTCCTCGAGTCGACCGCGGAGGGAAATCGGACGGCCAGCGCGTTGCGTAGGGCGAACCCTCGTATCGGTACCCACGCAGAGCTGTCACACCTGGTCGATATCGTCGGCCTCCCGGCTACGCTGCGCCCGATATTTCTCAAGCTGCTGAGCCCACGGGCAGCGATCCGCTACGAAAGCGCCGACGAGGTGCTCGCAGCGCTCGAGGCGGTGGTCGCGACCGGCGGTGGGGAGAGCGCTCTCGCGTCTGCTGTCGCGCCGCCCCGGCAGTGCGGATCGCTCGCCTACGTGGAGCCGCCGTTGGTAGGCAGGCATGACGAACTCGCCACCCTCACCGCATGTGCCGACGGCGCGAGCCGATCGTCCGGCGCGGTCACATGCCTGAGCGGTGAGTCAGGAGTCGGCAAGAGCCGCCTGCTCGACGCCGTCGCCACGCACGCCTCGACGGCCGGGGTGACCGTGATGCGTGCCGGCGCGTTCGACCACGCGGCGGCCCGTCCCCTCGGCCTGTTCGCCGGCCCTTTCCGCGACGTGGTCGCCTACTTGACCGCGCACCCGCGCGAGGCCGAGCGGGTGCGCGGAGAAATGGGTGAGCTGCTCCCGGCAGCACTCGAACAGATACCGGAGCTGACCGCTGCCTTCGGCGATCCACCCGCGGCGAAGAACTCCGACAGCGGATTCGGCGATCACGCGGTAGCCGCCGCCCCGACTGCCGTCGCTCGACTTCTTCGCTCCGTCTTCACCAAGGAACAACCTGGACTGATCGTGGTCGACGACTGTCAGTGGGCCGACGATCTCAGCTGGCAGGTGCTCGCCAAACTAGCTTCGACGATAGCGATGGAGGAAACGCGATCCCAGTCGAACGTGTCGTTGATATGTTCGTGCCGAACGGAAGCTGTTGCGCAAGTGAGGGCCTGGGAAATCAGTGATATCGAGTTTCTCGACCTTCAGCCGTTGTCCGCAGCCGATACGGAGGAATTGATCCGGTCGATCGGTGACCGTATCCCCGACGAGATCATCCCCTATGTCACGAAGTACTCCAAAGGCAATCCGCTCGAAACCATGCTGGTTTTCCAGGCGCTCGTCGACTCGTCGGCGTTGACGCGCGAGTCGGGTCGATGGGTGATGGACGAGAATGGGATGGCGTCACTCCCGCTGCCGTCGCAATCCCGCGATTCCGACGCCGCGTCGGGGAGGGACAGTGTGCTCGTCTCGTCACGGCTGAGTCTATTGTCGCCGGACACACAGCAGGCGATACGTCAGGGCGCGGTGCTGGGACGCCGGTTCTCGTCCAGGCTTCTGTACGCGGCACTGGCGGCGAGCCCCACGGACGTCGATCAGCTCCTCCTGGAGGCAACCCAGCACGGAATCGTGCGCGGCATCGCGGACGGCGGCCACGCCGAGTTCGAATTCACGCACGATCGGCTCCGCGAAGCCGTGCTGAGAACCTTGACCGACGACGCCCGGCGCGAGCTGCATCTGCGCGCCGCACAGGCACTCGAAGGCGTCCCTGCGGTTCGGGCCGACTACGACATCGCGTATCACTTCGACCGCTCCGGCCGAGCCGCATCTGCAGTGCCGTACGCCCTACGTGCGGGCGAGGCGGGACTGAGGCACAATGCGCTCGACGTCGCGGAAGGCAACTTCAAGATCGCTGAAACGGGACTGGCCCTGTGCGAGTCGGCCGACGACACCGCGAGATTCCGTGTTCACGAAGGACTCGGCACAGTCCACATGCTCCTTGGGAACTACGATCTGGCCGCGAAGGAACTGGCGTGGGCATACGAGCTGACCCGTGCGCGCTCGGGACTCGACTCTTCACGGGTTGCCACTCTGCTCGGCGAACTCGCGTTCAAGACAGGCCGATTCGATGATGCCGCGGAGTGGATGCGACAGAGCATGCACGACATCGGGCTTCGCTTGCCCCGGAGTTCCATACTCGCCGCCGTATTCGCGGTCGGCGAGGTGGGTCTGCTTACCCTTGGTTGGCTCTCTCGCCGAATCCGGCCGGGCCGAGCCGGAACAGAGCGTGACCGCCTGGCCGCCCGCATCCACAACCGGCTGCTATACGAATGGTGGTTCGTCAGGTCACCGATCTGGCTGGTATTGGCCATCCTCCGTGGCGTGCGTTTCGCGAATGCCGCAGGAAGCACGCGTGAGCGGGCACAGGCATACTCCACCGCTGCCGTGATTTCCGGTGTAGCCCCCGTCCTTGCGCCGCTGGCGTTGCGCCTCGCCGACCGCTCGCTGCGACTGCGCCAGACGGCGGGCGAAGGCTGGGGCATCGCCCAGTCGCACCATTTCCGGGGATTCGTTCTCTACGCTGCCAACCGGTACGACGAGGCGATCGCGGCGTTCGACACCGCAATCGCCGCCTTCGACACTGTCGGGGATCGTTGGGAACAGGTAGCCGCGATGTGGCAAAAGGCGCTGTGTCTGGCTCGACAAGGGAAACTTCACGATGCGGGAGTGCTTGCGCGTGACACCTACTGGGAGGGCAAGCGCAGAGGCGATCGGATCGGCGCGGGGACCGCCCTCGCGATCTGGGTCTGGTGCCTGCCGGGTGAGGTGAGCATGGAGACGATCTCTCGTGAACTGCGGCAGACGAATTCGGGCGACCGCCACACGATGGCGATGTTGCATGCGGCGCGGGCCTGGCGACTTTTCCACGCGGAGCAGGACGTGCAGGCTGTGGACGCGTTTCGGCAGGCAGACGAGCTGATCCGCGGTTCGGGCATCAGGAATCATTTCCTCGCACCGATCCTGACCGCGCACCTGCAGGTCCTTCGCCTCTCGCACGACGCCGCACCTGCCTGGTGGACGGAGGAACGCCGGCTCCAGGCCACGGCCGCACGACGGCAGCTCACTCGTGCCCGGTGGTCGGCCATCGTCTTCTGGGGCGAGCGGCCCGCGGTTCTGCGGGAATGGGCGTTGATGTCGTTTTCGCGGGGACACAAGTGGCGCGGCCGCATGATCTTGGCCGCAGCATCTCGCAGCGCATTCCGATACTCGGCGCAAGGCGAACTCGCCGCATGCGCTCTGGTCGCTACACTGGTGGGGCTCACACCCCGACGAGGGCCGCTCAGCGCGCTGGCGCCGGTGACCGAACTGTGCCGACCGCTGGGTATCCGGGTGGATCGCGGGATCGTCGAGTCGGCGCACTCGCGAGACGCCCTCGTCGGCAGGGGCTCAGCCCGGCACCAGGCCCTGCTCGACGCTGTGAGCAGCATCGTCGCCTCCGAAGACATCGACGAGGTTCTCGACAAGCTCCGAGACGCAACTTTCGCGACGACCACCGCGCGCCGAGTCGAGATCTCGCGCCATACACCGGTGAGCGTCGATGCGATCAGAGTTCCGAACGCGTCTCCAGCGTCGATGCTCGGGGATTCGGGGGCGGCCGGTGAGGCCCGCGAAATGAAGTTGACGGAGCGCATCATCAAGCCGGTCGTCGGGAACGATGTCACCGAAACCGCGGTCGTCGCGGCCTTTCCCCTCGGTGAGAGCGAGCACCACGGGCCGACCATGGAGGTGCTGGCCGCGCTGGCGGGCGCCGTCATCGAGCGGGAGGGCCTTCGGCGAGCGTCCATGGAACGGATAGTGGAAGTGCAGGAGGCCGAGCGCGGGAGAATCGCACGTGATCTGCACGACGAGTTCGGCCACCTCTTCGCGGGCGTGATGGACGGACTCAGTGCTCTACAGAACTCCGAAGACGCCACCACACGCCAGACTGCGACCGATGTCCGCACGATCGTCCGACAAGGGATACAGGTGGCCCGGACTGTCGCGTGGTCATTGCGGCCCTCGGGGCTCGACGATCTAGGGCTCACCGGCTGCATCGAGCAGTACGTGGAAGATTGCCGGCAGATGTACCCGATCCGGATCGAACTCACCGCAACGGGACAGCCGATATCCGTTCCGCCGGCGGTCACGACCGCAGTCTTTCGTATCGTGCAGGAAGCACTGACCAATATCGGCCGACACAGTCGCGCCGGGGAGGCGAGTGTCATGATCGTGTCCTCGGCAGACACCCTGCGGGCCGTGGTCGAGGACAACGGGACCGGATTCGACCTCGACCTGGTCGGACAGCGCAGGTCGCTGGGATTGATCGGAATGCGGGAACGGGCCCGGCTGGTAGGCGGACGGATGTCCGTCGAGTCCCGACCAGGACAAGGTACGACGATAATGGTGGAGGTGCCGATCAGACGATGATCAGCGTTGTGGTGTGTGACGACCATGGCATTATCCGGTCCGGGATCCAGAGGATCCTCGAGACCACGACGGACTTTCACCTGGTGGCGTCCGCACCGACCGGAGAACTTCTCCTGCAAGCAGTGCGAGACTTCGCGCCGGAACTGGTGGTGCTCGACATCCGACTGTCCGACTGCAACGGCCTCGACCTGTTGGAACAGATTTCAGCCATCTCGCCCGAGACCCGTGTCGTGATGCTCAGCATGTACGGCGCCAGGGGGTACGTCGAGAAGGCGAAGACGCGGGGTGCGCGAGGGTACATCACGAAGGAATGCCTCGACGAGGAGCTCGTGTCTGTCCTCTACGCCGTGATGAAGGATGAAGGATTTGTCTCGTTTCGAGCCGACACCACCGAACCCGGCGGCTCCGAAGGCCTGCTCGAGGCCAATATCGACTCTCTTTCTTCAAGGGAGCTCGAGGTAATGAAGCTGATCGCCTCCGGCCTCACCAACACCGAGATCGCGGAGGAACTGACGGTCTCCCCGCGCACCGTCGAGAGCCACCGAGCCAGCATTCAACGCAAGCTGCTGATCCGCACCCGCGCCGAACTGGCCCGAGTAGCCCGGGACGCAGGCCTTTTGGACTAGAGCGTGTCTGCTTAATGTTCGGGAATTGATGCGTGATGCTGGGTATGTGTTGCGCGCCGACGAGATCCCCGATGACCTGTGGGCTGTGATCGAGCCCGTCCTACCCGCACTGGCGGGCCGAAGGGGGCGTCCGTGGAACGACCACCGGTTGACCCTGGAAGGAATCGCCTGGCGGTTCCGAACCGGATCACCGTGGCGCGATCTGCCCGAATACTTCGGCCCGTGGCAGTCGATCTGGGAACGGCATCGCCGCTGGTCGGACGACGGCACCTACATTCGGATGTTCGCCGCGGTGCGGGCGGCAGCCCCCGAACGAGAGGAACAGCTCGAACGTCTGCTGTCGATCGACTCGACGATTGTCCGCGCACACCAACATTCGGCTGGCGCCCTGACCGATGCGCACACAGGGGGCTCGGTCGAATGACAAGAATCTGGCCAACGAACCCGCAGACCACGCACTCGGCCGCTCCCGCGGCGGGCTGAGCACCAAGATCCACGCCCTCACCGATACCTTCTGCTGCCCGCTGACGCTGATGCTCTCGCCGGGACAGGCCGGCGACAACCCCTACCTGGCGCCGCTGCTCGACGCGCACCGCGCCCACGACACCGCAGCGTTCCGCCTGCTGGCCGACAAGGCGTACTCGCACCCGAGCACCCGAAAGAACCTGAGGGAACGCAGAATCTCGCACACCATCCCCGAACGCTGCGACCAGATCCGACGCCGCAAGACGAAAGGATCGGACGGGGGTCGACCGCCGGCGTTCGACAAGGACCGCTACCGCGAACGCAACACCGTCGAGCGTGGTTTCGGGCGTCTCAAGCAGTGGCGTGGCATCGCCACTCGATACGACAAGTACGCCACCACCTTCCTTGGTGGCGTACTCTTCGCTGCGCTCGTCATTCATCATCGTGTCCGTAAATAGCAGACACGCTCTAGAAACTAGACTGTGCCGGACTGCCTGCGTCAATTCACGCCGCGCGTCGACCCTTCCCAATACGGCGCTCGGAGCTTGAACTTCTGGATCTTGCCCGTCGCGGTATGTGGAATCGAGTCACGAAACTCCACCGAAGTCGGCGCCTTGTAGCCCGCCAGGTGCTGCTTGCAGTGTGCGATGATCTCGGCCTCGGAGACTGTGGAGGGACCCGTGGTGACCACCAGCGCCTTGACGGTCTCGCCCCATTTCTCGTCCGGTACGCCGATCACCGCGACCTGGGTCACACCGGGATGGCTGAAGATGCATTCCTCCACCTCAATCGACGACACATTCTCGCCACCGGTGACGATCACATCCTTCTTTCGGTCGGAAATCGTCAGTTGGCCCTCGCCGTCGATCATCCCGCCGTCTCCCGTGTGGAACCAACCATCACGCAGCGCCTCGTCCGTCGCCTCGGGGTTGTTCCAGTATCCGTTCATCACGACGTTCGAACGCGCCAGAACTTCACCCGAGTTGGAGATATGAAGCCGTGCACCGAGGGCGGGAAGTCCGGCGCGGGTCAGTCTGTGCGCTCGTTCCTCAAGATCAAGACCGTCATCCGCAGGCAGCGACCGGTTGAAAGTCAGCAGCGGCGATGTTTCCGTGAGCCCGTAGATCTGCTGCAGTTCCCACCCCAACTCGCTGCTCAGGCGCGCGATGGTACGGCTGGGCGGAGGAGCGCCGGCGCACACCACCCGCACCCGATCGCGACCAGGAATCTCTCCATGCCAGGACCGGGCAGCATCGAGCACCGCGTTCCACACCGCCGGAGCCCCGCACATCAACGTCACACCGTGTTCCTCCACCCGCCGGAGGATTTCGGTGCCGTCGACCTTGCGCAACACGATCTGCTTCGCGCCCAGTCCCGCCATCCCGAACGGCATCCCCCAACCGTTGCAGTGGAACATCGGCAACGTGTGCATGTACACATCGCGTTCCCACGCACGGGTGTGCATCGCGAGTGTGACGGCATTGACCCAAAGATTACGATGAGTCATCTCGACACCCTTCGGGCGCGCGGTGGTGCCGGAGGTGTAGTTGATTGTTGCCGTCGACTCCTCCGTGGGCGACGCCCAGGGGGCCGGCTCCGTATCGAAGCGCATCAGATCCGCGTCTGTGTGCTTCCCGAGTACGAACCGGTGCCGAACCTTGATACCCGACAACGCCTCTTCCAGCTCGGGATCGACAAGAAGCACTGACGCGCCGCAATCTCCGACGATGTAATCGACCTCCGCCGGAGACAGACGGAAATTGATCGGAACACAAATCCGGCCGCTCGCCGGCACCGCGTACAAGAGCTCGAGCAGTCGGGCCGAATTGTGGCTGACGACGGCGACCCGTTCGCCGACCCTGATGCCCAGACGGTCGAATCCTGCTTGCCAGGCACACACGCGGTGGGCGAGTTCCCGAAAAGTCACCTGCCCGACCGACTCGCCCGGTTGTTCCGGCTCGTCGATCACGGCCACGCTGTCAGGGAAACCGGCCGCTCCCCGCTCCAGAAAGTCTGTAACCGTAAATGGGATGCGCATCGGTCCACCTCCACGACAACGTCAACGTCACTGCCACACCGCGTGGCCACACCACACGGTATCGAGCGGCAGCCGAGTTAACTTCCGTAGTTTTCCCGGATGTTCGTGGGCGGCCGTGGATCGTTGAATGGTGGAACACGATCTGTCGCCGCACTGTTGAGCACGCACACGAAGCCGTGTCGAACAGTGGATCGACAGGAACCGGAGGTTGTGATGGTGGTGCCAAACCTCGTTGCGGCAGAAGAGGACACCTACAGCCGCGTGCTGTGCGATCAGCACGACGGAGTGTTGCGCGTGACGTTGAATCGGACCACTGCGCTCAATGCCATCAATGCGACCATGGCCAAGCGGCTACAGCAGCTGTGGTCGCTGGTTCGGGACGACGCGAGCATCCACTCGATCATCGTGTCCGCGGCTGGTGTCGAAGCATTCTGCATGGGGTTCGACGCAGAAGACCCGCCCCAGCCACTTTCCTGCGGCGGCAACGCCCTGGGATGGGAAGCTTTTGCCATCAGCCCGAAGGAATGCGGCGTCGACAAACACCTGATCGTGACCGTGAACGGCATCGCCTGTCGAGAATCATTCCGATTCTTGCGTGATGCCGATGTCGTCGTCGCGTCCAGCAACGCCTCCTTCTTCGAGCCGCCTCGTTTCACCCCTGCAGATGATGTGAGCAACAGGGAGGGTGGATTGCCAGCAGGACTTCGCACGATCTGCGCCACAAACCCGACCGTGCACAACCCTGTGACGGCATTACAAGCGCACCATGCGGGCCTGGTTCACGAAGTGGTCCCGCTGGCGTCGCTGCGAGGTACCGCCGAACGCCTTGCCCACAGGGCATGACCGTCGACTCCTGACCCCTTACTTCCCCAATGACTGCAATCTTCTACGGAAGACACCGCGCATGACTGTCACGACGATAGGGAGTTCCAGCCACACGATCGACGTAGACGGCATCACGACGCACTATCACAAGGCAGGACCCGGCGATCCCGTGTTGCTGTTGCACGGACCCTGGACCGGGGGTGTCAGCTTGGGCGAACTGGCAGCACACGATCCTGCCACTCGCCGCCAACCATCACGTTTTGGCCCCTGATGTTGTCGGGTCGGCGGCCCGTAGCTGACGGACAAGAACCGGGTGTCAGCGACACCTGGCGACCGACGATCCCGCATATCCGCGCGCTATCACGTTCTGTCCGTGCAGTTTGCAATCAATCCGGCCTACCGCCGGAACGTACTGAGAGGTCCACGTCATGCTCGACCGAATCTTCACAACCCTCCTCACTCTGGCTGGCGTCGCGGCCGACGGCAGGTACATCTCGCTCGTCGACAACGACATCGCCGGTACCGCAGACCTGGACGAGACGCCCACTGGTCGGTTGGCGCAGGCCGGACCGCAGAGCACGTTATCGGACAGATAGCGCCAGGCCTGTTTCACGGCGCTCCGATCGTGAAATATGCTGTACACCACACTATTTAGGGCCCAACACGCGGTGATGAACTGCGCATTCGTTATGACCGGAGTGCTGATTGTCGTCGGAGCGATCGGGCGTGAGAGAGTTTGTTCCCATCGCCGACTACGCATTTCCTGGGGGGACGGCTTGACTGTCTCCGAGATCTGGGAATCCCGGGACGTCCACGACAACCCTTCGACGAGGTGATCCGACCGAAGCTACCTCATCAGATCCCTCCGCCCGCCGTCTTCGAGTTGATCAACACGATCACCCGGTAGGGCGCGGAGCGCCCGACCCACCCACGAACTTTGGAGAAGTCGATGTCCATAGCTCTGACGCACGCTGCCGAGGTCCAGCAGTCCGGCGAGAACGGCCGCATCTCGCTCGAACGCAACCACAAACGAATCCGGGTGTACTTCGCAGGTCACGTGATCGCGGACACCACCCGCGCGGTGTACCTGTTCGAGAAGGGGCACCTGCCGGTCTACTACATCCCCCGCGACGACGTGCGCACCGACTCCCTCGAGCCCCTCGACGCCACCACGTGGTGCCCGTGGAAAGGCAAGGCCAGGTACTGGGATCTCGTCGTCGACGATCGGCGGGCCGAGCGGTCGCTGTGGGGTTACGACGAACCGCTGAAGGACTCCCTCGATCTCAGCTGGTATGTCGCTTTCTACTGGCACAAGATGGACGCCTGGTACGAGGAGGATCAGCAGGTGTTCGTGCACCCGCGCGACCCTTACGTCCGCGTCGACGTCCTGCCGTCCTCCCGGCACGTGGAGGTCTTTATCGGCGACACCCTCGTCGCCGACACCACCCATCCACGCTTGCTGTTCGAGACCTCACTACCAGTTCGCTACTACATCCCTCGCATCGACGTCCGCTCCGAGTTCTTCACCGGCTCCGACGCCAAGACCTCCTGCCCGTACAAGGGCACGGCCTCGTACCTGTCGTTCACCGGATCGGACGACAGCGACCCCGTCGAGGACGCCGCCTGGTACTACCCGTTCACGACCGCGGAGGCTTCGGGCATCGGCGACCACGTGTCGTTCTACCCCGACGGCGCCAGGATCGTCGTCGACGGCGCCCCGGTGGAGGGCTGTCCGACGCCTCTGTGAACTTCGTACCTTGACCGGTGTCGCTGCGGCCGGTTCATGGTCGTTTGCTCTGGTTTCGGTCGGGTGGTGCGGGTTTCGCGATGTAGTCCTGGCCCGGCATGATCCCGGAGTTGCCCCGGGCGTCGTAGAAGTTGAGGTGGCGGTCCCCAGCTCGAGACCTGCCATGTCGTAAGTGTCGGGCGTTCCTCCAAGAACTCCGACAGCAGGGGACCGCCGTGAAGAAGAATAGCCAGAACCAGACCGTGCCCGCGATCCCGGAGCGGGTGAGCGTGGCGATGGCCAAGATCGCCGAAACATGCACGAGGGCCGCCGTCGGCGGCCTGCAGGCGATGCAGGCGATGATGGACGCCGAGGTGACCGCCCCGGCCGGGCCGAGAGGCCGTCGCGACCGGCAGCGCACCGCGGGTGCGCCATGGCCGCGAACGCGGCTCGGTGACCCTCAGCGGGCGTCGGATGCCCGTGACCCGGCCGCGGGTGCGGGCCGCCGACAGCGCCGGGGAACGGCCCACCCCGTCGTACGAGCTGGTCACCTCCACCGAGATCCTGGGGAAGATGGCGATGGAGGAGATGCTCGCCGGGCTCTCGACCCGCCGCTACACAGCCGGTCTCGAACCGGTCGGACGGCGAGCCGCCGAGACATTCTCGGCGACAAGCAAGTCCGCCGTCTCACGCAGGTTCGTGAAGTTGACCGAAGCCGCCCTGACTGAGCTGCTCGCCGCGGACCTGTCCGGGCTGGATCTGGTAGCGTTGATGATCGACGGGGTCCACTACGCCGAGTCGTGCTGCATCGTCGCCCTGGGCATCGATATCGACGGGGACAAGCACCCGTTGGCGCTGGTGGAGAGCTCGACGGAGAACGCGACGCTGGTTGCGTAAGGCGGTGGTCGACGTCCTCGATCACCCGGTGATCCAACATTGTCAGCTACACAAGATACGAGACGTGAAAAATCATCTGCCGCGACGACTTCGGAGCAGTGTCGGGCGGAATATGGCGGACACCAACCATGCCGATTCGGCGCTCGAGGCCGAGGCCGCGCTGCGCGCCCTGGCGAAGGAACTCGACCGTACCCATCTCGCGGCGGCCGCGAGCCTGCGCGAGGGACGCGACGGGACACTCACGGTGCTGCGATTGGGTGTGCCGCCCACTCTCGCCCGTACGCTGCGCTCGACCAACGCGACCGTCATGTATCGGAGTCACGAAGGTCAAGTAGAACTTTTCTCGACTCACCGTTCTCGACTGCTTCGTGAGCTAAAGCGATTTCATCTAGCGGGAACGTGAGATGAGGCAGTGGGGTTAGTGCCTGCTCGGCAAGTGCGTCGGTGATGCTCTGCGCGGCGAGGGAGAGGGCTGAACGACTATGTGTATAAAGAAGGAAGAAACGGAGCCCGAGACCTGCAGCCATGCACTCGCGGATAGGGATCGAGAGTTCGCGACCGTCGGTGGCATAGGTGGCGATGCTTGCACCAGGTGCCGCGACAGCTAGGTCGATGTTCCAGTTGTCCACGATGGCGACTTCTACAAAGATGTCCACGCCGTTGGTGAAGGCTGTGATCTGGTCGGCAACGTCGTCGTCGCGGTAATTTACGACGAAGTCTGCGCCTGCCTGTCGTGCGAGTTTAGCTTTGTCGGGCGTGCTCACTGTAGCGATGACAGTGGCACCCGCCCATCGCGCGAGTTCGATCGCGAAGTGGCCTACAGCGCCGGCGCCACCTGCAATCAAGACTTTCTTGTGCGTCACCGGTCCTGCATGCAGTAGGCACTCGTGGGCGGTCATGGCCGGAATTCCCAGACACGCACCCAGTTCGTCGGAAGCTGAGTCGGGCAACGCCACGGCTTGATTCGCGGGAACGAGGGTATATTCGGCGGCCGTACCCCATCTGCTGCCCAGCGCCGCAAGCCAAAGCCATACACGTTGGCCGATACGGCCTTCATGGACTCCTGGTCCCACTGCAACTATCCGACCGCACCCGTCCATATGAGGAATTTGGAAGTCGTCTATCGGGCGCGGAGTCTTGCCGCTGCGGGTCTTTACATCAGAGGGATTCACTGCGGAAAAGGAGACTCGAACGAGAACCTGCCCGGGACCCGGTTCAGGCTTCTCGCATTGGATGATGGAGAGAACATCGGAAGCCTCTCCGGACTTGTGGTACGTCGCTGCGCGCATCTGCATTTCTTAACTGCCGTTCGATCGGGTAGGGATAGAGCCCCGTGAAGTGGTGTAAATCGTTGTGCGCCGGGAACTGTGATGTTGGGGAGTATGCCGTAAGTGTGGTTGTTTCGTCCAGCACCATCGCCTGGGCGGGTGCGTCAGCCGCGATGACTGTCGGCGCAGGCGGGCGGAGCCCGGCAGTGGATTCCTCGGACAGGTAGCGGCGTTGGGATACCTGTCACTCGTCGTGCGCCTCGATCAACACACACCTCGCCAGACGCAGCAGCGCTGCAGGGTTGGGGAAGATACCGACGACGTCGGTTCGACGTTTGACCTCTTTATTCAGGCGCTCGATGATTTGGTCGACCATATCTTGCGCCAGTGTGCCTCCGGGAGGTCCGCGAACGCCGTGGTCTCCTCCTTTGCATTCGTTTAACATCGCTGCCACCGTGGGGAATTGAGATTCCAACATCACTGCGACGGTAGCGACACGATCACGCACCAGCGGCCCCCGTCGGCTGGCTGAAAATGACGCGTACAGCGGCCGCGACCATCTCGGATTGACACTGTCACCGATTCGCGGAACCCGATTTACACCACCCCATGGGACTCACCCTTGGAGTACTCGGTGGACTGACTTCGATGCGTGGGTATTCCGTAGTTTTTACGGATGTCCGGGATTGGGACCAAGCCCACACTGGTCAAAACAGCGCCACGGCAAGCTCGGGAATTACGTCGGAGGGAAAGTTATGAGCACGGAAGTGCCCCCAGAGGATAATTCAATCGTCGCGAACGGTATCAGGACGAACTACCTCGAGGCTGGTAGCGGTCCTCCTGTCGTGCTGATCCACGGGTCGGGTCCGGGGGTCACTGCCTATGCGAACTGGCGGCTCACGATCCCGGCACTCGCGGAACGGTTCCGCGTGCTTGCCCCCGATATGGTCGGGTTCGGTGGGACCGAACGGCCCCCTGGCGTGGTGTATGACCTCAAGACCTGGGCAGACCAGGTGGTGGGTTTCCTTGACGCGCACGGCATTGAGCGGGCGTCCCTGGTTGGCAACAGCTTCGGCGGGGCAATCGCGCTGCGGGTCGCCACGCAGCACCCGGAGCGTGTCGGGCGGCTGGCGCTCATGGGCAGTGCGGGTGTTTCCTTCCCGCTCACCGATGGCCTCGATGCGGCATGGGGTTACCAGCCATCGATTGAGAACATGCGTCGACTGCTCGACATCTTCGCGTACTCGCGCGAGCTCGTGACCGACGAGCTGGCCGAAGTGCGGTACCGCGCGAGCATCGAACCGGGCATTCAGGAGGCATTTTCCACGATGTTTCCCGAACCGCGGCAGAACGGCGTGGATGCACTGGTCACTCCCGAGGAGGACCTGGCACGCCTGCCTCATGAAACGCTCGTCATTCACGGCCGCGAGGACCGCGTCGTACCACTGTCGAGCTCCATTCGACTCATGGAAGTCATCCCCAAGGCCCAGCTACACGTCTTCGGCCGCTCTGGACACTGGACACAGATCGAATGGGCCGAGAAGTTCAACCAGCTACTCAACGACTTCCTCGCCAACTAGCCCAATATCGCATGCCTTGGGTTGCGTGTTCCCGTTCATTCCCGGCCCCCGGGGAGTGCGTGGGCTAGTACTGCAACGGCACTTATGGCAGGTGACCGCGGGTTCGATAGTGGGAGGTGCGGGCCTGGTGTTGTCGGCGTCTCCGCCAGTGTGACCAGGACCAGGTGTGCTCGTCGGGGTGGGTGTGTCGCAGGATCAGTTGCACGAGTAGGCGGCGGATCTCGGGTAGCGTGTACGCGATCATGCCCTGATCTTCGATCCCGATTCCCCTAATGAGAGTTAGCGGGTCCGGCACATGCGGCAGACTCGTTACCGGTAGCGGCGGGCGGGTGAGCACTCGATTCCCCTGGACCTGGAGTCCTGGTAAAAGACAGTGCCCCTGCCCGTCCGCCGGGAGGATGGAATCGCTGATGGGATGTCGTGCCCCCAGTGGAGCACTGATTCATTAGGGCGCTGATGGTTCTCCCGCACGCTGCCACGTATGGCCGGGTCATCGAGGACGGGAGAGGGACAGGTGTTGCTGTTTATCGGAGACGATTGGGCGGAAGCGCATCACGATGTCGAGCTGATGGACGCAGCCGGGCGCAGGCTGAGCAAGGCCCGACTCCCGGAAGGGGTGGCCGGGATCGCCCGGTTGCACGCGATGATCGGTGATCAGCTCGGCGACGAGGCTGACAAGGCGGAGGTGGCGATCGGAATCGAGACCGACCGAGGCCCGTGGGTGGCGGCGTTGGTGGCCGCCGGGTACACGGTATTCGCGGTGAACCCGTTGCAGGCGGCTCGCTTCCGTGAGCGCAGCAGTGTCTCGGGCGCCAAGAGCGACGCCGCCGACGCGCACATCCTCGCTGACATGGTCCGCACCGATTCGCACCAGCTGCGGCCGGTTGCCGGCGACAGCCCCGAAGCCGAGGCGATCAAAGTCGTTGCCCGGGCGCACAAGACATTGATCTGGGAACGCACCCGACACACACAGCGGCTGCGACACGCACTGCGTGAGTACTTCCCGGCGGCCTTGGAAGCGTTCGAGGATCTCGACGCCGCCGACGCTCTCGAGCTGCTCGGGAAGGCCCCCGATCCGGCCTCGGCGGCACGACTGACGCGGGGCCAGATCGCTGCGGCGCTGCGGAAAGCACGCCGTCGTGACATCGAGGCCAAGACCGCACGAATCCAGGCCGCCCTGCGCGGTGAGCAGCTGGGCCGTGCAGCGGTGATCACGACCGCCTACGCGGCCACCACCCGCTCCGCCGTCGCCGTGCTGATCACTCTCAACCAAGAGGTCAAGGCGTTGCATGGGCAGGTCGATGCGCATTTTGGCCGGCACCCGGACGCTGAGATCATCCTGTCCCAGCCCGGGATGGGACCGTCGCTCGGCCCCCGGGTCCTCGGTGAGTTCGGGGACGACCCCGAACGATATGTCACCGCCAAGGCCCGCAAGAACTATGCCGCCACCAGTCCGATCACCCGAGCCTCCGGCAAGAAGAAGGTGGTTGCAGCCCGGTTCGTCCATAACGATCGGCTCGTCGATGCGCTGAACTCTCAGGCGTTCTCGGCCCTGCAAGCGTCTCCCGGCGCCCGCGCCTACTACGACAAACAACGCGACCGCGGTCTCGACCACGGTCCTGCCCTGCGGCAACTGGCCAACCGGCTCGTCGGCATCCTCCACGGATGCCTCAAGACCCGCACCCGCTACGACGAAACGACCGCGTGGTCACATCAAGCCGAAATGCCTGCTGCTTGACACTCCAGCTCCTGGGATGTCTTTTATGGCTCCGGTTTTCGTGCCTGCGAGCCAGGCGAGGGCGAGCATCGACAAGGTGATGTGGGCGTACCAGGCCCGGTAGGTCCGTACCTGGTACTGGTCGAGGCCGGCCTCGTTCTTGGCCTGTTGGAAGCATTCCTCGACCCGCCACCGGGAGCCGGCGATGGTGGCGAGTTCGGTGAGCGTGGTGCGGCGGGGTCCGGCGCAGATGTAGTACGCGATCTCGGTCGGATCGGAGAGGGATCGGCGGGCGAGGAGCCAGTGCCCGCGCCCGGGTGCCCAGGCGATCCGGATCGGGATCCGCACCCAGGAGTATTCGCGCCGGCCGTGCGCGCCGTCGCCGACGGAGATCCGGCGCCACTGCTTCGCCGGGACCGCGGCGATCATCTCGTCGGCGCGACCGGCGCGGCCGTCCGGGGTGAACACATCGTCGTTGCACCGGGTGGCCAACACATACGAGACATCGCGTTCCTCGAGCCAGACCCGCAGGTACTTCACCTGACCGTAGGCCTCGTCCGCGGTGACCCAGGAGAACGGGACCTGTGCGTCGAGGGCGCGTTCGATCATGTGTTGCGCCAGTCTCGGTTTGGTCGCGAACTCGATGTCGTCAGTGATGCCGGCGGCGCGGCACCGGTCGCGGTCGGAGGTCCAGGATTCGGGCAAGTACAGCTCCCGGTCGATCAAGGCGTGGCCGGCGCCGCTGGCGTAGGCGAGGAAGACCCCGATCTGGCAGTTTTCCACCCGTCCGGCGGTGCCCGAGTACTGGCGTTGCACCCCGGCCGAGCGGGTGCCCTTCTTGAGGAATCCGGTGTCGTCGACGATCAGTACACCGGCCGGATCGCCGAGGCGTTCGACCACGTAGTCACGGACGTCGTCGCGGACGCCGTCGACGTCCCAGTCCGCGCGCCGCAGCAACCGTTGCATCCCGTCCGGGCTGATCTCACCGGCTCGCTCGGCGAGGGTCCACCCGTTCTTGCGTTCCAGACCTGCAACCAAACCCGTCACATATTCACGGACCCGGGACCGCGGCTCCGACCGGGCGAACCGACCGGAGATCCGCTCATGCAACGCTTCCAACTCGGCAGCAACCAGATCGAGGACCACACAACCAGTATCGTCTACCTGTCAAGCAAGTGCCGTTGCAGTACTAGAGCGTGTCTGCTTAATGTTTGATGCTTGATGCGTGATGCTGGGTATGTGTTGCGCGCCGATGAGATTTCCGATGACCTGTGGGCTGTGATCGAGCCCGTCCTACCCGCACTGGCGGGCCGAAGGGGGCGTCCGTGGAACGACCACCGGTTGACCCTGGAAGGAATCGCCTGGCGGTTCCGAACCGGATCACCGTGGCGCGATCTGCCCGAATACTTCGGCCCGTGGCAGTCGATCTGGGAACGGCATCGCCGCTGGTCGGACGACGGCACCTACATTCGGATGTTCGCCGCGGTGCGGGCGGCAGCCCCCGAACGAGAGGAACAGCTCGAACGTCTGCTGTCGATCGACTCGACGATTGTCCGCGCACACCAACATTCGGCTGGCGCCCTGACCGATGCGCACACAGGGGGCTCGGTCGAATGACAAGAATCTGGCCAACGAACCCGCAGACCACGCACTCGGCCGCTCCCGCGGCGGGCTGAGCACCAAGATCCACGCCCTCACCGATACCTTCTGCTGCCCGCTGACGCTGATGCTCTCGCCGGGACAGGCCGGCGACAACCCCTACCTGGCGCCGCTGCTCGACGCGCACCGCGCCCACGACACCGCAGCGTTCCGCCTGCTGGCCGACAAGGCGTACTCGCACCCGAGCACCCGAAAGAACCTGAGGGAACGCAGAATCTCGCACACCATCCCCGAACGCTGCGACCAGATCCGACGCCGCAAGACGAAAGGATCGGACGGGGGTCGACCGCCGGCGTTCGACAAGGACCGCTACCGCGAACGCAACACCGTCGAGCGTGGTTTCGGGCGTCTCAAGCAGTGGCGTGGCATCGCCACTCGATACGACAAGTACGCCACCACCTTCCTTGGTGGCGTACTCTTCGCTGCGCTCGTCATTCATCATCGTGTCCGTAAATAGCAGACACGCTCTAGTCCGTGGATGGAACCCGGGCGTCGCTCGAACGACGGCTGACCACCGACCCCGAAATCGAGGACCTGCTCGTCGAGATGTCCCTCGTCCAAGGAGTGAGCGAGCTATTCGCGGACGATGTCAGCCAGCTGGAGATGCGAATTTCCGAATGCCTGTCGCGACCCGAGTCGCTTTGGCCCTTCGTGGTGTCCGCGGCAGCCAACGTCGCGTCGTATCAAGCGATCTACGCGTTCGACTTCGCGTCGGCGCGCCGGTGGCAGGAGTGGGCGCTGCCCTATCACCAGCGCACCACCGGCCCGTTCAGTGTGATGTATGGGTACTGCTTCGCCGGCATCGCCGCGATGGAGCAACTCGACGTCACCGCCGCAGAAGATTACTTCCGCAAGGCTCAGCAGCTCGCCCGCACGATCGCCGGCAATTTGTCCCATGCACATCGGCTGGCCGGGGCCATCCTGGGCGATCTGCTCTACGAACAGGGCCATCTCGTCGAGGCGGAACGCCTCCTGGACGAGAGTCATAAACTCGGGTCCGAGGGTGGCGTCGTCGATTTCATGTTAGTACTGCAACGGCACTTGCTTGACAGGTAAGCGATACTGGTTGGGTGGTTGTCGATCTGGTTTCTGCCGAGTTGGAAGCGTTGCACGAGCGGATCTCCGGCCGGTTCGTCCGGTCGGAGCCGCGGACCCGGGTGCGGGAGTACGTCGCGGGTTTGGTTGCGGGTCTGGAACGCAAGAAACGGGTGGACCCTGGCCGAGCGTGCCGGCGAGGTGAGCCCGGACGGGATGCAACGGTTGCTGCGGCGGGCGGACTGGGACGTCGACGGGGTCCGTGACGATGTCCGTGATTATGTGGTCGAACGGCTCGGTGATCCGGCCGGGGTGTTGATCGTCGACCTATGCCGAGTCGGTAACTATGCCGAGGTGCGGGTGGGGTGATGTGAACTGCCGTGCCGTGGTGGGCTTCTGGCTGACATGGGAGGACTGTGGGTCGGCATTATTACAGGCCTTCCAGGAATGCCAGCAGGGCGTCGTTGGGGCGGTAGCGCCCAGGGGGCGTGGCGGTTTGGGCGGTGAGTTCTAGGGCCCGCTGTTTGATGGTCATGTCGGCGTGGAGATAGACGTTCGTCGAGCGGATGTCGCTGTGGCCGAGCCAGAGCGCGATGACCGCGGTATCCACGCCTGCTCGGAGTAGCGACATGGCGCAGCTGTGGCGCAGAACGTGGGGGTGCAGCTTGTCTGCCCGGATCGAGGGGCATTGTTGGGCGGCGGTGACGGCATGTTCGTGGACGAGACGCTGAACGGCGTCAGTGCTCAGGCGTCGTCCCGTGCGGGTAGGGAATAGTGGCTCGTCGGGTCGACCGGCGCGTTCGGCCATCCAGACGCAAACAACGGATTGGGTGGCCGAGGTCAACGGAATGGCCCGGTGCTTGCGGCCTTTGCCGACGCATCGGACATTCGCGCCGGCGCCGAGAGTGATATCGGCGCAGTCCAGGCCGGTCAGCTCGGAGACTCGAAGGCCGGTCTGGAGGGCCACCAGCAGCAGCGCCCGATCGCGGCGACCTTCCCATCGGCCGCGATCGGGCGCGGCGATGACAGCGTCGATCTCTGCTGCGGTGAGGAACGATACCAGCTGCTTGTCGAACCGCTGGGCGGGGATGGCGAGGACCCGTTGGATCAGCGCGGCGTGCTCGGGGTGGCGCAGTGCCGCGTAGGTGAACAGCGACCGGATCGCGGTCAGTCGCAGGTTGCGGGTTCTCGGGCTGTTGTGCCGCTCGGTTTCGAGGTGATCGAGGAACGCGACGATCGTCTCGGTGTCGAGGTCTTCCCAGCTCAAGGCGCTGGGCTTCTTGCCGGTTGTCTCCTGCACGAACACGAACAGCAGCTTGAGCGAGTCTCGATAGGAGGCGATCGTGCGTGGGCTGACCCGGCGTTGTTTGGCCAGGCGGTCGATGAAGAAGCTCTGCAGGGTGGGAGCGATCGGACTCATCGGCTCATCACCTCCCGCGACAGCTCGAGCCGACCGGCGGCCAGTGCGAGCAGTTCGGGCTGCGCGGACATATACCAGTAGGTGGAGCGCGGATCTCGATGCCCCAAGTAGGTCGACAGGGTCTGCATTCGGGCTTCGACGTCCTCGCCCGCTCTATACCACCCGAGAAGGGTGCGCACCGCGAATGTGTGGCGTAGGTCGTGGATTCGTGGTGGGCGTTCGGCTTCGCCGCCGATTCCGGCGTCGTCGCAGAGCCGCCGGAAGTTCTGCTGGACGAGCTGGTAGATCAGTCTGGTTCCGGCCATCGAGACGAAGAAGCTCGGGGCGGTTGTCGGCGGACAGATCCGATCGCGAGTCCGGGCGTAGTTGTCGAGCGCGGTGAGTGTGGACGCGTGCACGGGAACCAGTCTGTTTTTGCCGAACTTCGACTCTCGGATCGTCAATACCGCATCGGCCCAGTCGATATCGCTGCGATCGAGCCGGATCGCTTCCCCGATCCGCATGCCGGTTACCGCCAGTAGCCCGATCAGGGTTTCGTGGGTGGCCGCGGGTAGCGGCCGACGTAAACGCCGGGCCCCGGCCATCAGAGTGTCGATGTCTGTCGGGCTGTAGATGAACGGCGGACGCCACCGTCGCCGATTCGGGAGAAGCCCCGGTGGCGGCACCTCGGTGCCGGCATCGATTCCGGCCATGTAGCGGGCGAATCCGCGGGCGATGGTCATCCGCCGCGGCCCGATAGTGGTGTTCGGGTCGACGTCGGGGCCCTGCGCCCAGGCGAGGGCCGCCGCGATGGTGACCGTGGGGACGCCTGTGGCATCGAGGTAGTCGACGAACCGGGGCAGCTGGCGGTGGTATGCGGCCAGGTCGTGGCCCAGGCTGTTGCGCAGCCGCAGGTAGTCCCCGGCGGCGTCGGCGAGGGCGCTCATCGCGCTGCTCCGGGCCAGGGTGCGGCGATCGTCCGCAAGGTGTCGAAGTCGACCTTGGCGTAGATGGCCGTCGTGGCAAGATCGCGATGCCGCAACACCTGGCTCACGTCGACGAGTTTGGCTCCCCGCCGCAGCATCTCCGTTGCCAGCGAATGCCGTAGCCGGTGTGCGCCCACTCGGGGCAGGCCGGCACGATCACAGGCGCGGTGGGTGACGTCGCTGACCAGGCCCGGTGTGATGGCACGCGTCGGCGCCTTGCATGTCACGAAGATCTGCCGGAGCCTCGTCTCCGGACGTGCCTGTGACAAGTACGCGGCCAAGGCTTCGCCGACGTCCGTTGGCAAAGGCATTCCGTCTTCGCGAGACGCCTTGCCCCTCAGTACGACTTGCCCGGTCCGCCAGTCGATGTCGCTCAGTCCCAGCCGCGCCACTTCCACCGACCGCAAGCCCAGTCGGGCAACCAAAATGAGCATCGCGAAGTCTCGGATGCCCGTGGGGTCGGTCCGGTCGCAGCTGTCGAGTAGCCACTGCACGTCCGCGGCAGCGATTCCTTTGGGGATACCCGTGTCGTGCCAGCCGGCTACCGGCGGCAAGGCCGTGGCAAGCGGTCGGGGCGTCAGGCCGGCCAGATACAGGAACTTCAGCAGCGACCGTAGCTCCGCCACACGCCCCTTGGTCGAGCCGACGCTGAGGCGACCGCTTTCCCGCAAGAGGAACGCGACAACGTCTGCCCCGGTGAGGCTTCCGACCCAGTCACTGTCCTCGGTTACCCGCTGCGACAAGAACGAAAGCGCCAGCTTCGAGTAACGCACAACCGTCGCATCCGCCAACCCTCGATCGGCGACGAGCCAATTGCGGTAGCGCTCGACCAACTCATCGACCGGTGTCGTCGGCGCTGCGGCCCCGACCAGCACACCCACATGTTCCAGATAATCCAGCAGTGGATCCAACCCACGCGGCCCCGGCACGCAGCGCATTCCGGCGGCGCCGCACGCACTGCGGAACTCTGCGGCCACGACCCGGTCGAGGTCTCCGGGCGCGAGGTCTCGCACATTCATCCACCGGCCGAGATCGCCCGCGATGGCCAGCATGTTCACGACCGTGCCTCGCGTGTATCCCAGCCCCACCAGCCACGCTGTATAGCCCTCGATATAGGGCCCCATCCGGCCGGGCTTCCTTCTCGTAGCGGTCATGACCCGCCTCCATTCCCGGAGCACCGTGCTCCGACAAAAGAAGCGTCAACCCGACGGCGAGACTATGTCGACCCGTTCGAGCATTCACCACCAAAAGCCGCCACCACGCCAAGGCAGTTCACATCACCGCACCCGCACCTCGGCATAGTTACCGACTCGGCATAGGTCGAGCTATGCCGAGATCGGCATAGGTCGACGACACCGGATTCCTCAAGAAGGGCACCCGCTCGGCCGGGGTGCAGCGCCAGTACTCGGGCACCGCGGGGCGGGTGGAAAATTGTCAGATTGGGGTGTTCCTCGCCTACGCGTCCGGTGCCGGGCACGCGCTCATCGACCGAGAGCTGTACCTGCCCGAATCGTGGACCTCCGACCGAGAACGCTGCCGTGCCGCCAGCATCGGTGACGAGGTCGAGTTCGCGACCAAACCCGTGCTGGCGCAGCACATGATCCAACGCGCCCTCGACGCGCACGTGCCGTTCTCCTGGCTCACCGCCGACGAGGCCTACGGTCAAGTGAAGTACCTACGGGTCTGGCTCGAGGAACGCGATATTTCCTACGTGCTGGCCACCCGCCTGGGCGGCGACGTGTTCACCCCGGACGGGCGCACCGGCCGCGCCGACCAGATGATCGCCGCCGTCCCGCCGAAGCAGTGGCGCCGCATCTCCGCCGGCGACGGCGCACACGGACCGCGGGAATACTCCTGGGTGCGGATCCCGATCCGGATCGCCTGGGCACCCGGCCGTGGGCACTGGCTCCTCGCCCGCCGATCACTGTCGGACCCGACCGAAATCGCGTACTACATCTGCGCCGGCCCCCGCCGAACCACGCTCACCGAACTCGCCGCCGTCGCCGGATCACGGTGGCGGGTCGAGGAATGCTTCCAACAGGCCAAGAACGAGGCCGGCCTGGACCAGTACCAGGTGCGCACCTACCGCGCCTGGTACGCCCACACCACCCTGTCGATGCTCGCCCTCGCCTGGCTCGCCGGAACGAAAACCGAAGCAGTAAAGGGGGAATCGGGATCGACGATCAAGGCATGATCGGCTACACGGTACCCGAGATCCGGCGGCTGCTCGTGCATCTGATCCTGCGACACGCCCGCCCCGGCGAGCACGTCTGGTCCTGGTCACACTGGCGACGACGCCGACAGCACCAGGCCAGATCCTGCCACTACCGAACCCGCGGACACGTCCCATAAGTGCCGTTGCAGTACTACCGGGGCTGCGCCCCAGCCCGACGAGTCGTGTGGCGGCGGCTGCGCTCCGGGGGCTCCGGCCGGTCGGGGTGATTGACCCTGGTCGACGACGTCGATCGGGTGTATGAACCGTCGTAGCGGTTGGTTGGCCTACTGGCCGCCCGATCGTCCGGAGCTCATCATGACCATACCGCGCAGCGTCGCCGACGTGTTGACCACGCACACGCTCTTCGAGGTCGAGTGCATCGACCGGATGTACCTCAATGTCTACGTCCCCGGTTTGCAGTACGCCCCAGGTCTGGTCGCCTACGTGCACCAACAGCTCGGGATGCCGGTCGCCTCCACCGCCACCTGCAGCACTTCACCGCGGCCGAGGGAGTGGTGTTCATCGGACGCGCTCAGGAGAAGACCCCGTTGTTCCGCACCGAGAAACGCCGCGACGCCGACGGCAACAGCTACCCGTGGATCGTCAAAACCACCGGCATAGTCAACCACTACTACTTCTACTGCGTCGACGCCGACTTCGGCCCGTTCTTCCTCAAGTTCTGTTCCTACTTCCCCTACAACGCCAAACTCTGCATCAACGGCCACCACTGGGCCCAGCGGCAGGCGGCCAGGGCCGGGCTCGGGTTCACCGCCCTCGACAACGCCTTCGCCGCCGTCGACGACCCCGACGCGCGGCCCAGCGGCAGGCGGCCAGGGCCGGGCTCGGGTTCACCGCCCTCGACAACGCCTTCGCCGCCGTCGACGACCCCGACGCGCTGCAAGCGATCTGCGATCGGCTCACCGGTCCACGGATCGATGCCCTGCTCCGGAAGTGGCTGGCGATTCTGCCGGATCCGTTCACCGACGCCGACCGGGACGCCGGCTACCGCTACGACCTGTCGGTGTTGCAGGCCGAGTTCTCCCTGACTCAGATGCTCGACGCGCCGGTCTCGGGGCGGGTGTTCTTCGAGCAGGTCATCCGCGACAACCTCGACCTCGGTCGCCCCGATCAGGTCACGCTGGTGTTCGACCGGCGGTTGATGCGCCGAGGGCCGCGTGCCACCCCGGGACGATTCCGCACCCGAGTGATCACCGAAGGCGTCGTCCCCAGCCTGCACGTCGACTACAAGCACACCACCATAAAGCAGTACCACAAACAGGGACGCGCCCTGCGCACCGAGACCACCATCAACGACACCCGCGATTTCCACCTCGGGAAACGACTGACACATCTGCCCGCACTGCGGGAGATCGGCTTTCACGCCAACCGACGCCTGCTGCGCGTCCAACGACTCAGCCACGACCCGATCACCGGCGCCGACGCCCTCGCCGCCATCACCGGCCCGGTCACCACCGCCACCGGCACCCACGTCCCGGGCTTGCGGTTCGCCGACCAGCGCAGCCACGCCCTGCTCTCCGCACTGCTGGTCTTCCGGCTGCACCCGAACGGCTTCACCAACAAGGACCTGCGCACCCTCACCGGCGAGCTGCGCGGACTCGACCCGGACACGGTGTCCGCCGGCCAGATGACCTACGACCTGCGCCGGCTGAAAACTCGCAACCTCATCGTCCGGATCGAGGGCACCCACCGGTACCAGGTCACCGACCACGGACTCGACACCGCGAAGTTCCTCACCTGTGTCCACGACCGGGTCTTGCGCACCGGCCTCGCCGAACTCGCCACCCCGACAACCACTCCCGGCCGCCTACGATCGGCCGCCACCACGTATCGCAACGCTGTCGATACCCTCACCGGCACAGCGCAACTCGCAGCATGAAACACCAAGCCGTCGAACGTGACCCGAACACCACAAACTTGACTCCAAAAACCGGCTACGCCATCTCTAGCTACCTAGCCACGTAGGGCACCGGGGCGCCGATCAAAGCCTTACGGGGTGATGTCGAGTCGGCCGAACAGCTACTGCGTGAGGGCGCTGAGATCGCGACCACCTTGTCTCTTGGACGGTTGGCCGCACGAATCGAGAACGAACGCGTCCGCGCCGGACTGATCGGGGAACGCTACCTCGGTGCACAGCGCCCTGCGGCGGATCGTGAGGACGGCGTCGTGATCATCACCGCGGGGTGGGAGACGGAATCGACGATCCGGTTGATCCTCGCGAAAGCCGACTCCGGGGCCGCCGATCCCCGACCCAACCTCGATCTCCCGCGCAACGATTCGCCGACAAGATGACTGACATCGATACCGATCCGTGCTTCAGCCGCCCCCCGGCCATCGAGTTGGAGCACAAGCAGGACTTTTGAGAATTCATACAAGCCCAAGGGCTTACCAGCCGAGCACGAAGTTGGTCGCCGACAGCCGCGCACCCAAACCCTGCCGCAGGGTGCGCACCGCGACGGGCGAGACGAAACCTACTGATGGGGGCGTCCGGCCACTTCGACCCAGCATGCAACCGGTCGATTCCTCCGCTGCGACGCCGTACAGCCTGAAGACTCCAGGACCACCGGTCACCTACGCATCCAAGGCGTCCGTATCAGCCTCACCGCGCTCGTCTGTCTGTGTGCCGAGTGTCAGATGACTTTCCGCGCGGTGAACACGACGCCGTCGAGGTAGTCGCCGGCCACGCCGTCATGGCTGCGTTCGGTGACGACGGGGTCCATCGCCGCCTGCAGTTGCTCGGGGGTACCGAACCGTAGGTGACGCAGCGCGGCATCGCGTTTCACCGGTTCGAGCTGTATGCGCAGCCGCGTCGAATAGCCGAGGGTGCCATAGGAGTTGGGGAGCCCCAGAACAGGTCCGAGTGTTCGCCGTCTGGGGTGGCGGTGATGATCTGGCCGTCGCCGGTCAGGACATCGATCTCTGAGCACCGACTCGTACGGCAGGCCGGCACCGGCGGCCCGCCCGCGCACCATCAAGCTGGCCATCGATGCGAAGCACGCCCACCCCGAGGAGCCGTGGACCGTCAGCGGGCTGGCGGAGCTTGTCGGTGTCAGCGTGCGCACCCCTGCAGGACGATGCGGGGTACGTCGGTCTCTCGCTGATGACCTCTCTCCGAGACATCCGGCTCGAGCGCTCCCACGAGGACCTGATTCTGGCTGATCCGCGCCACGACGCGGTCGCCGATGTGGCCTATCGCTGAGGTTTTCGGCACCTCGGCCGATTTGCCGTCGACTACCGAAGGCGGTGCGGGCAGCCGCCGTCGACAACGTTGACCACGGCGTAGTTGACGAAAAACCCTGTGCTCCGAAAGTTTCTGCGTTATCTGGACAATCCCTGCGCCGTGCGGACCGTCGCCACCGTGTGATGCACCTATCGTTGCAGGCGGGGGCCAGCACCTCTGGGACGCAGCTCCATCCCAGAGGCGCTGCCAATGGGAGGCTGAACCTTGCTGCTCCGATGTCACCGACGGACTCGATCGGCGAGTCCCGCGAACATAGGATGCACGTCGCGATACTGGCGCTGTTCGCCCGGCCGGACGGTGTGGAGGCGCCTGAGCCTCCTACCTGATGGAGATCGACGTCGAGCCGAGCGCGGTGCCCTTCCCGCCGCACGGCTTCTGTTGAATAAGGACCAGCCTGTGAGTTCTCTCTTTTCTTGCAACGATTTGCCCGCCGGCGAACAGTTCGATGCCTGGCGTGAGACGGTCTCCAACGCGTTCGTGCCACTGGACGCGAAGTCCTACACCGTCGGCACGTTCACGGGTGAACTTCTGACCGGAGTGGTCGGTTCGCTGCAGGTTTCCGAGGTCAGCGGAGGGGCTGTGGAGGTGTGCCGGATGCCGGATGCGATCCGGCGCTCGGACCCGGGCTACGTGAAGTTGGGGATGCAGATCCGCGGCTACTGTGTCTTGACCCAGGACGATCGGGAGGCAGCCCTGATTCCGGGGGATTTCAGCATCTACGACACCAGACGGCCGTACCAAGTCTCCTTCGAGGGGGACTTCGCGCAGTTGGTGGTGATGTTCCCCCATGAGTTGATCCATCTGCCGCCGGACGCCCTCAACGACATGATGGCCCGGAGAGTATCCGGTAGGCGCGGGATCGGCGGCCTGGTCTCGAAGCTCCTCGTCGGCATAGCCGAACAGCCGCGGGGCGTCGAAGAGCTGTCGGCAAACCAACAGTTGTCCAACGGGGTGCTCAACCTGCTCGCGGCGGCACTGTTCGAGCAACTCGGCTGCGAATCGAATGTGCAGCCCGAGACGAACCGGGCTGCTTTGCTTTTGCAGATCAAAGCCTTCATCGATGCCCGGCTTTACGACCCGGAGCTCAGTTCGCACCTCATCGCCCGCGCCCACAACATCTCGCCCCGCAATCTGCAGAAGATGTTCGAGGGCGAAGGGACCACCGCAACGGAGTGGATCCGCAGACGGCGTCTCGAACACTGTCGCCGCGATCTTGTCGACCCACGGCTTAGCGTGGATCCGTAGTGAGCGTGACGGCGGGTGAATGACGAAAGATCCTCTCGCAGTGAGCGAATCGAGATTACCGAGATCGCGATTGTCCACATGAGGAAAAGCGCTTTCAGTGCAGTCATCGCACACGCTCACGGCTGGGCCGCGGTGTCCGACGAACGCAATCTCGTGCCGGCGGCAGGGTGTGCCGGTCCTCGAACTCGCCGAACAGGCCGGCCTATCGGAGCTGATCCACACCCATGTCGACCCCGCCTCCACGCGGGTGGTATCGGGAGCGGTGAACCCGGTGGGGAAACTCACCCTCGATCATCGGCGGGATGCTCACCGGAGCCGACAGCATCGACGATGTGGACACCATCCGCGCAGGCGGCACCCCGATTCTCTTCGAGCAGGTGTACGCCCCTCGACGCCTAAGGATCTTCCTGCGCGAGTTCACCTACGGCACACCCTGCAGCTCGGGGCGGTGCTGCGACGACACCTGATCGGCCTCGCACCCCGCTGCTGCCCGGCATCGAGGACCGGGCGTTCCTCGACATCGACTCGCTGCTGCGCCCGGTGTACGGGTGAGCTGGCCGGATTCGGTTCGACACAGCTCCGTGGCCAGGCGCAGGCGGACGCGCTGCGGTGGACGGTCCGTTCCCCTCAACTTTCTTTGTGACTCCGGCGTCCCGAATGCGACGCCATGCTTGGACCCTCAGGGGCAGGACGGAATATAGGACTCGTCTTGCGTGATGACAGGCTGTCGACGGGTTCGATCGGTCGCGGCTGCGAAGGCTCGGGGTAGGCACCTCCTCAAACCTCGACTGTAACCGGCCCGTGTCGATGCACGGACGATCGGCTTTGGCCAGGCGGGTCCGATTGCCCCGAGGTCACCAGCATGAGTACACGCCAGGTTACCGACGAGGACACGTCGAGACCGGGCTGGCCGGTCAGGCGCGGTCGTCAGTCGAGGCCTCGGTGCGCGGCCGAAAAGCCACAGTCGCGGCCCTGAACTCAGGGGTCCCTACCCGCTACCCCGACGGCCAAGGCTTCCAGCTCGGCAATGGTCGCAGTCGCCGGGAAAGACTGGCGCAGCAGCGACTTGGTAGCAGCGAACGCGAACGGAGGGAAGGCAGCGAGTACCTCGGCGCGCCGCGTTGCGGCACCCACGACGTCATCCTCGACGACCTCATGGGCCAGGTGCAGCCGGACCGCTTCATCCGCCGGGACCATCCTGCCCGAATGGAACAGGTCCGTCGCGACGGTCCAGCCGGCCCGACGCTGCACCGTCAAGGTGGCCAGCAGGTCCGGCGGCAACCCGATCGTCAGGAAGCCCATCCCGAGCTTGGCCGAGCCGAGAAGGATCACCTCGTCGCAGAGCAGAGCCAGTGAGAAACCGGCACCGACCGCGGCACCGTTGACGGCAGCGACCGTCGGTTTGGGCATCTCGTGCAGTCGCGCGGCAACCTGTAGGAATCGGCGCTGCCGGACGATCGCACCGGGGACGTCGGCACCGGAGTCGGCGGCGATGTCGCCGCCCGCGCAGAACGCAATGCCAGCGCCGGTCACCAGCACGGCCCGGCACCAGCTCGCCGCTGCGACCTGTCGGAGGGCATAGTCGAGGGCGTCGATGAGCGCGTCGTCGAGAGCATTGCGGCGGTCCGGCCGGTTGAGTACCACTCGGGCGAGCGCACCATTGCGCTCGACGAGCACGAGCCGCGTACTCACCGCGCAGAACCGAACGCGCCGCCGTGGGTATTCGTCATGTGTTCTCACACCTTTCGATCGCGCAGTAATCGTGCACTCGACGACCGATGGCAGCTCATGTGTCGTCCCGGCAGTCTTCACTCTGGGGATGGACGCGCGTCACGGATCAGAGGTCCAAGACGAGCAACCCTGACCGGGCCCGGCCTACGCAGATCATCATCGTGTTGCAGGACGCCCGCTCGGCGTCACTGAGGATCGAGTCGTGGTGCTCGGGCACCCCTTCGAGAACTTTGGTCTCGCACGCGCCGCAGAAACCTTCCTCGCAGGAGGACATCACGCCTGGCACCACATCCCGCACCACCTCAAGCAGGGTCCGGTTCGCGGGTACGCGGAGAACCACGCCGGAGCGGTGTAGCTCGACCTCGAAGGTACCGTCGCCCACCGGTTCGACCGGTGGCTGCTCGGCCAGCGAGGGCGCGGTGAACCGTTCGACGTGGAGCCGGTCGAGAGCGGAGCAGCGTGCGCATGCGGCCTCCACTGCCCGGATCATCGGTTCGGGTCCGCAGCAGTAGATGTGCGTGTCCGGCGGCGTCGCGGCGAGGATATCGTCGAGCGGAATGTGGCCGCGCTCATCCTGGGGGACCAGCTCGACCTGACCGCTCGGTAGGTTCTGGAGTTCGTCGACGAACGCCATCGTGGAGCGTGTGCGCCCGCCGTAGACGAGTCGCCACGGGACGCCGCGTCGGCTGACCTCGCGGGCCATCGCGAGAATGGGCGTAATGCCGATGCCGCCGGCGAGGAACAGGTAGCGCGGAGCGGTGGACAGTGCGAAGTGGTTGCGCGGCCCCCGGATGCCCAGCGTGCACCCGAGGAGCGCGCTGTCGTGGATCTCCCGCGAGCCGCCCCGGCCGCGCGCCTCCCGGAGCACAGCGATCCGGTAGCCGGTGTCGTCCTGAGGGTCACCGCACAACGAGTACTGGCGTAGCAGTCCGGACGGCAGCAGGACATCGAGGTGCGCGCCGGGCGTCCAGTCCGGTAGGCGCTGTCCGTCCGGGTGCACCAGCCGCAGGGAAATGACCCCGTCGGACTCGGGTACCACACGATCGACCCGTAGCGGACAAATAACGTTGTCGCCGTTCATGACCCGTCTTTCTCGAGAAGGTCGCGGGCGTGGGCGATCAGTCCTCGGGTGACCACGGCCAGTTGGTGCTCCTCCGCGGCATCGGGGGGTCCGTAGGCGCCGGCCGCCGACCGCCCTGCTACGCCTTCGAAGTCCACGGCGCTGCGCCATGCCGCGTACGCGAGGTTGACCCGTACGTAGTGTGCGAGCAGGTCCTGACGACTGTGGAAACCGGGCAGGATGGTGGGCGGGTCCAGAAACGGCGTCACGGGGTCGTGGGCCTCGGTCCAGTGGTAGAGGAACACACCAAGGTCCACCATCGGGTCGCCGCGGGTGCATAACTCCCAGTCGAGGACCGCCTGCAGCGAACCCTGGTCGTCGACCAGCGCGTCGACCAGCCCCTCGCCGGCCTGCGCGCACGCCTTGCCCAGGAGCGCGGTCGTCGTTGCAACGCCGTCGCGCAGGACCAGTCCGGGCACCTCGCTCATCACGTAGAAGGCGACGTCATGGGCATCCGTGCCCAACCCCACCATCGAGGGGACCGGGACAGCAGTTCCGGCCAGGGCCGACATAACCCGGAACTCCCTGCCGACGTCGTGTGCAGTCGAGAGGACCGCGCCGAGAGGCGGACGGCGCACGACCCACCTGCGTCCGGCCTGATCGGTCAGGAAGAACGTCAGGTTTGACCGGCCACCGGTGATGACGACCTGCGCAGCAAGTGGACCGGTGACTGGCAGGCCGCGCGGCCGCAGCCACCTCTCGAGCGCCCACAGGTCCAATGCCTGCGAAGCCGCGGTGATCGTCATTGTGTCAGCTACCCCGCCTTCGGGAGTTCTCGTGCTCGCAGGACCGGGATTGTGAACGAGTCGACAGATCTCATGACGACCACCGTCGTGTCACTTTTAGTGTCATCTACCCGCCAACACGTCCACAGCCTCCGTTGGAAGATCACCTTCTCCGGACTGGACCGTGTCGAACACACTCTGGATCAGCCGCCAGGTCGCGGTGGGTTCCGAGAGCGGGTCGGCCGGGAGGAGCTGCTCGGGGTCCACCATCTGGGCCCATGAGAGGCGATCTTGTGGGTGTAGCAGCGCCAATTCGGCCTCGACTTGCATAAGGTCGACGGTCGGCGGATCACCGGAGAGCGTCCCGTCGGTCCAGGTGACGTGCACTCGACTACCGTTGCGGCCGCCGCGCACTGTGTAGGTCGTCATAACTGCTCCCTGCTCTGTTGAACCGTCAGCGCTGCACACCGACGGCTTGCCACACCTGCATCAGTGCCTCGTCGCCCTCGAGGTCGTCGCGCCATCCGTACGGCTTGGAGAAGACGAATACCTGCGGTTCGGGGTAGGCGTCCTCACCAGGTTCGAGAGAGGTGATCACCAGCGACTTCGCGCCCACTGCCACGGAGAAGAACTCGTGGTAACCGGACAGGCTCACGTCATACACCGTCATCTTGGGGTGCGGCCGGTGAATATCGACCGTCCACCCTCCCAACGTGCTCTTGTTCATCAGAGGAAGCGGCGATTCGCAGTGTCGGCCGGTACCGCGATGCCGAGCTTCTCCAGCATCGGACGGGTATCGACAATGTATTGCTGCCGGAGTTCCTCATTGTTCTTCTGACGCAGCCCCCACTTGACGTAAACGTCGGAGAAGTCCGAGTCCGAGCGGCCGAACATGTCGAGCGCAGCCGGCCACCAGATTTTCACCTTCTCGTTGGCTTCGGCGAGGCCCTCCGGCGTCGCGACGATTCGGCGAAGGTTGTTCATGCCGAAGGTCGCATGGAACACCTCGTCCTTATGGAGGCGATCGGCGACCTCAAGTAACGGGGCGTAGGGCACGCCGTCCCAGGTTTCGCCGATGTAACAGCCGACCCTGTCGCCGAGGGCGTTGAAGAAGGCCAGGTCACAGAAGGTGTCGATCGGCAGGTGGAACAGATACTGCTTGATCTTCCCGTCGACCGGACCCACCCCGAGGCCGTCCAGGATGCGTGCCGTGATGGCCCCATGCTCGACCTCCTGCTGCATCAGCTTGGCGTAGGTCACCTTGAGTCGCTGATCGGGAATGAGGGTCATTCCCTTGGCCCACAGCGTATTCAGCAGTTCGGTGTAGTTCGGGTTGGTGGAGTTCTCCAAGTGGTGCGTGAGCATGCGCGTCAGCAGCTCAAGGAACTCCTGCGGGATCTCCGGGTCGCCCTCGGCGTAGATCTTTCGGCCCGGCAACTCCACTGTCGAAGCAGTCATAGCGGTCTCCTCACATCCGTGGTCCAGCGTGGTGCCCAGCGTGACACCCCAGCTGTTAAGGTGTCAACCGACTAGTCGAACAAAATAATTTGGATGGTGCGCACCACGCCCTTGAACAGGGCGTGTTGGCGCAGTTTTCGACCGCGTGCACCCTTCGAAAAGCTCGTCGGTTGCGAATCTGTGTAGCGCCTCGGCCCAGGTCTACGACCGCGGCCGGACCGGCGCGGCCTTGTCCCGTTATCGTTTAGTTCAGGTGCTCCCGAGGCGTCGGCCTCGGTCGCCAAGTGCGGTATGACGTCTTGCCCCTGTCTCCGAATGATTCGGAGGTGGTGTCGTCGAATCTGGTGGCGTCGCTGGACCACTGATGGACTTCCGATCAACGTAAGAGTCAAGCCGCCGTCGGTCTGCATTGTCGGTGTAGGTGGGAAATGTCCTGATCTCGTCGTACGGTCTGGTTGTCAGCGTTCACGAAATTCCCCAGGTTGAGGGGTTGTCCGTCACGTAATTCCCACCTGTGGGGCGCGTCGGCTCGCGGTTCGGGCTGCTGCAGGTTCGCTCCTGCTGGGCCACCGACAAGGGTCCGGAAGGGGCCTGACTAACCATCTGGCGATCAACTCCCGCCAGACCATCTCGTCGAACTTCCCACCCTCGCCCAGCGTCAACCCGCCTCCAACGCCGGAGCCAGGCTCTTCAGGATCGTCTTTCGGTCGATCCTCATGGCCGTCGAGATCTGACACATGAGACCGGCCAGCATGCCAATGCCGGAACAACTCCATCAGATCGGTCATCATCCACGTTCTCCTTCCGAACACGACGGATCGCCCGCACCGGCCGGCGCGACGGCGTTCCTGCGCGGCCCGACGCCTTCGACACCGAACGCACCGCCAGAGACGTCGCTGCGTGCAGCGATACCCCCCTGCACGCCAACTACTTCCACCACACCAAGGAGTCGTAAGGCCTATTCACGATTCCAGCCTGCTGGCTGCCCTGAGGACGTTGAACCCTGACCGGAATGCTCAACACCCTCGACGCCCGGCTGGCCCAGACCCGCGACGGGCAAGCGCGGGCACCTCGATTTCCTGCAGGTGCTCTGTGAGGCGAGATCGCCCGCCGCGAAACCGCGGCCCTCGCCCAGCGGCTGCGGCGGGCGAAGTTCGAACAATAGGCCACCTTCGAGGACTTCGACTTAACTGCGAACCCGAAGCTTCCCGCGGCGATGCTGCGGGACCTGGGCGCCCTCCGCTGGCTCGACGCCGGCGAATCGGTCATTCTCTACGGGCCGGATTCGGCAAAACCCATGTGGCACAGGAGCTTGGGCATCATGTCACCCGGCGTGGCGGGGACGTGCGGTTCGTCAAATGCGCCCGCATGCTCGCCGATCTCGCGGGCGGCCACGCCGACCGGACCATCGGCCAGCGCATGCGCGAATACCACCCGGCCGCTGCTGCTGACCCTCTGCGGGCCCTGGCCCGGGAGCGCCTTCGCCGAGCAGGCCGAACAGTACCTGCGCCTGCGTCGGTTGTTGGGACACCGGATCGATGACGCCGCCCGGCTCCTTCCCCGCTTCGTGGCCTACCTCGACGCGGCCGGAGCCTCGGCGATCACCGTCGAGGTGGCTCTCGCGTCGGGGCGCAAGTTAATCAGCTCTGGCGAGCCTCGGGATAAAGGACTTTAGCGAACGAGACCGTGTCGACCTGTACACGGGTCCTGAGGATCAGCTCGACGAAGTCGCCTGCCACCTGGGTCGCATCATCGTGGTCCGAATCGAACCACTTGTAGACCCAACTCGACATGCCCAAGATCGCCTGCGCCCCGAAGCGCGCATCGATTTTCGGAATCACACCTGCGCCGCTGGCGTGCTCGACGGCCGCGACGAAATGGCGGAAATACCGGCGCTCCTTGGTCTTGATCTGCACCTCGTAGTCGTCGTCGAGACGCGGTCGATTCTCGAAGAAGACCGAGAAGAGGCTCCGCTCCTCAGCGACGATGCGCACCTGATGCGCGATGAAGGCCGCCAGGCGCTCCGCTGGGTCGTCGATGGTGGCCAGCTCGTCGAGGCGCTCGAGCGCCAAGGAGATCGCGCGGTCGAAAATCAGGTAGAGCAGCTCCGCCTTGGAGTCGACGTAGTAGTACAGGCTGGGCTTGCGGAGGTCGAGCGCCGCAGCAACGTCGTCGAGCGACCCTGCCTCGTAGCCGCTGACGTGGAAGACTTGGGCCGCTGTCTCGATGATCTCGTCATGGCGGCGAACGTACTCCGGCGACGGTTCGGTAAACCGCGGCCTGCCCCGGGGCCTTTTCGGCTTTCTTCCTTCTCCGGGCACTGTCGCTCCTGTCAGCTTGGCATTAGACCTGCGACACTGAATCTACGTCACCCGCCGAGCGGGTGGAGCAATGATCTTCCCGGAGAATGATCTGCAAGGGGTCCGAATTCTGATCAAGACCGGCGTTGGCGCGCTGGCGGAACAATGACGACTCCTACGAAGACGCCGACTACATCACCCGGCACGCACTGCGGTGAGGTCGACGAGAACGGCCGGCGGCTGATCGTGCACAACGGCTACCACCAGGCGCGCGAGGTGTTGACCTCCGCCGGGGCGGTAACGGGGTCAAGGGCCCGCGGGTCAAACGACAGGCGCCTCGAGCCGGACACGGACGAGCGGAAGCGGTTCTCCTCGGCGATCCTGCCGGCCGGCCTGGGCACGTAAAGTCCACGCAGGTCAGCGAGGCGCTGCCGTCGCTGTATCTGCACGGACTCTCCACCAGCGACTTCGGGGCATTGGAGCAGTTCATCGGCACCGGGGCCGGATTGTCGGCCGCCTCGATCGCCCCGCTGACCGCACAGTGGCAGGACGAGGCCACCGCGCTCGGGAACGAGGATCTCAGTGTATCTGTGGCTGGATGGTATCCACCTGAAAGTGCGCCTCGAGCAGGAGAAACTGTGCCGTGCTGGTGATGCTCGGGGTGCGGCCGGCGGCCGTAAGGAGCTCGTGGCGTTGACCGACGGCTACCGCGAGTCGATCGAGTCGTGGGCGGATCTGCTGCGGGACTGCCACCGCCGTGGGATGCGGGCGCCGGTACTGGCGCTCGGGGACGGAGCACTGGGATTCTGGCGGGCTGCGGGAGGTGTTCCCCGACACCCGGGAGCAGCGCTCCTGGTTCCATGGTGACTGTAAGGAATAAATTGTCGATTCGGGTGTGTCGTCCTCCTGTGGTGATATGGCGGCGAGGAGGGCGGCGGCGGTGCGGTAGCGGGTGGTTGCCGGCACCGGGGTGTAGCCGTCCTGTTCGAGCAGTGGCCGCACGTCGAGCAGGGCATTACCGATGGTGCGCGGACTGACCTGGAACAGTTCGGCAAGGACGGCGCGGGTGCAGAGTTGGCGCAGGTGCAAAACGGTGGCAAGGACGCGTTCGGCATCGGTGATCTTCTGGAGGAAGATGCCGCCGCCGCGTCTGGTGTGGCGGCGCCGTTCGACCAGGGCGGCTTGCCGGACGGCGAGGCGTTCGACGAGTTCGCCCAGTTGCCGGCGGCTCACGCCGGTCAGAGCCGGGTGCGACAATGTTTCGAGGAGCGGCCGATTCGGCGCGGTGTCGGGTGTCGGTCCGTCACGGAGAAATCCCGCGAGGTCGGCGGCGGTGCTGAAGCGCAGTCCGGTGGTCGGGGTGACGTGGTGGCCGTGTTCGTCGAGCAGCATCCGCGTTTCGGCGATGATTTCGCCGATGGAGTTCGGATTCACCCCGAGCAGTTCCGAGAGCACCCGCTGCGGGCAGACCTGCCGCAGGTACACGACGGTGATCAGCAGGGCCGCGGCGTCCGACAGCAGCCGTCGCCCGCCGGCACCCGGGGCATTGCGGCGCCGGCCGCCGCGTTGGTGCCAGCGGCGTTGCTCGGCGCGGGCGGCCTGGGCTGGTGCCAGCCGTGCGGTGATTTCGTTCAGCTCGGCGCTGGTCATGCGGGTCAGGGGCGGGTCGGCGAGCATCGCGACGGCCGTGGCGCGCTCGCGTTCCCGGTCGCGGCCGGGAAGGCGAGGCTGCGTCGGCGTGGGTGGGTTCGATGGTGTAGTTCCATGTTCCGCACTGGGCGTGCGGGTGGATGGGTAACGCGCGCAACTCGTCTCGACCAACCGAGATCCCGATCGGGTAGTCGCCGGTGTCCAGCTCGGCGTCCACGCGCAACCCGGTGCGGGTGCGGGTGGAGGCGATGGTCTTGACCACGACCTCGTGGCTGGTCAGCGGCCGCCCCCGCCAGTTCATGGTGATCTGGGAGAACAACCGGTGCTCGATCTTGTTCCACTTCGAGGTGCCGGGCGGGAAGTGGCAGACCGTGATCGCCAACCCGGTCTCGGATGCCAGCGCAGCCAATTCCGCCTTCCACAACCGGTACCGGTAGCTGTTGGAGCCACCGGCGTCGGCGGTGATCAGCAGCCGGCTCGCGTGCGGGTAGTCGGCGGCGCCGCGCGCCTGCCACCAGCGGCGGATGGAGGCGACCGCGAACGCGGCGGTGTCGTGGTCGACGCCGACATTGACCCAACCGGCGTCGGTGGTCAAGTCGTAGACGCCGTACGGGATGGCCCGGTCCGCATTCGGTCCGGTGAAGAAGCTGTGATCGACCACCCGCACCGGATCGCCCTGCGGGCGCCACTCGCGCCCCGGGGTGGGCAGCTGGCCGAGTTGTTCCTTCTTCTTCGAATCGACACTGATCACCGGCTCGCCCGCGTCCTGGTGCGCCTTGACCTGCTCGTTGATGTAACGGAACTGCACGTCCCGGTCCGGGTGCTGCTCGCCCTCCAACGTCTTGGCGTTGGACTGCAAACTGAATCCGTTGTCCCGCAACAACCTTCCCACCGTAGGCGCGGACACCGGATGGCCCTGCCGGGTCAGCTCCTCGGCCAGGTGTCGCAGCGACTTGGTCGTCCACCGCAACGGAGACTCCGGATCCCCACGCTCATCCGGTTCGACCAGCGCCAACAACGCAGGCACCAGCTGCGGATTCAGCGCGTCCGCGCCCTTGCGGCCCCCACCCGGACGGCGGACCCGACCCGTCGGTGCCGGCTGCTCGCCGGCCTCCAACTCGAACACGCCCCTGCGAACCGTGGTCTCGCTGACGCCGACCGCCCTGGCCACCGCCCGCACCCCGCCATGCCCCAGCGACCGGGCCTCCGCCGCCAACGCCAAACGCCGCTGCCGCTCGTTCAGATGCGGCAGCAATACCTCGAACCGCTCCCGCAACCGGTCCTCGACCTCGCTCACAACCGCCCTACCGCATCAACCCGACTGGAACACAAAACGACACTTTATTATCTTACAGTCACATGAGTAAGCCAATGCGTTTGCTGCACTGCCGAAGTCGGCGCATCCGGGCGCGTTGGCGTTATGAAGGTCATCGTGGGCGCCGAGGATATTGACAAGGCGCAGCGGGCGATCACCCGTTCGAACTGGACTACGGGGGCGAAGTACCCGAAGGCGGTCGCGAAGATCGTCGACGACGCCGATGTGCTGCGAGTGCTTCCGCTACCCGGCGGAGCATTGGGTGCATCTGAGCACCACCAACCCCATCGAATCGACGTTGCGACCGTGCGTTTGCGGACGAAGGTGACGAAGGGCCCGCGTTCGCGGACAGCGGGTAAGTCGATGGCTTACAAGCTGATCGAGACCGCTCGGGCCCGATGGCGGACGGTGAACGCACCACAGTTGGTGGCGTTGTTTGCGGGCCGGCGCGCTGTTCCACAAGGGTAAGGTCCTCGAACGGCCCGTCGGCATCATCCCCGAACCGTCACCGGATGCGCCGGCGTCCGAGGTCGCCTGACTCCACCTCCTCCGCAGGAGTTGACTATCGCTCCTGCTCGTGACGACCTGCGGGCAGATGTCGTCGATCACTCGGGGACACCGCTCCATGTGTTCATATTCTCGACGAGACCACCCTCTCGGCCGGGGTTGCCAGCGTTCTGGCCGAGTACAACTAGTAGTACTTTGTTGCGCGACCAGGGAATGGAGGTGACCTTGTGTAGGTGACCTGTGTTCGTAAGCTCGTCGTCGCTTGCCGGTGTGAGTCCGGTCCGGGTAACTGTCAGGGGGCCCGGTAGCAGACTGGCGGCTTCGTGGGGAAACCTGCGGGGTCGAAGCCCAGTGTCGAGAGCCCTTCAAGGGGGAGCAACCGATCGGTCCGTAGCATGAAGCGAAGCCTGCGGCGTCGTTAACTACCCGCCTTCGGGTGGGCAAAGGGAGTGCCGAGCCGCCAGCATCACGGTGAAGGCCATGGAAGACGCTGAAGACCTGAATGTGCAGGCGTCGAAGAACTCCCCGGCGTATGGGGTGCGGAACGTTCGGATAGTGACGGCGGGAACTGGTGAGGCCCTCCCCGGCCCGGCGACCTGCGGAAATATGTCGCCGGAGGGTGGTGCCCTATAACCGATGACCTCGGGAAATGGGTGGCCTGTCGGGAGGGAGTCGGAGGCGGTCGTAGTACCGATCGAGCCGAGCGGACAACAGAACCGTCGGTGAGGGAAGGGCCGCTGCTTCGTCGATGCGTCATGTTCGTTGAGAGGGGCCTGGTGAGTGCCGATCATGGCTAGTTCCGCCACAGTGGGGTCCGGGTTGGACCCGGTTCGAGATCTTCAGCATGCGCTTTACCGGGCGGCCAAGGCCGATCCCCGGCGACGGTTCCATTCGTTACGGGACAAGGTCTTCCGCAGAGACGTTCTGTGGCGGGCGTGGGTCGCGGTGCGTGCCAACAACGGCGCACCGGGTGTCGACAAGACCACTCTGGCCGAGGTCGAGCAGTACGGGATCGAGCGGCTGCTCGACGAGTTGGCCGCGCAGTTGCGGGAAGGAGCGTATCGGCCGTTGCCGTTGCGTCGGGTGTGGATTCCCAAGCCCGGCTCGGAGGAACAGCGTCCGTTGTCGATTCCCGCTGTGCGGGATCGGATTGTGCAGGCGGCGTGCAAGATCGTGCTTGAGCCGATCTTCGAAGCCGATTTCCTGCCGTGTTCGTTCGGGTTCCGTCCGAAACGCGGTCAGCACGACGCGCTGCAAGTCCTCGTCGATGAGGCGTGGCGCGGTCGTAGGTGGGTGGTCGAAACGGATATCGCCAACTGCTTTTCGGCGATTCCGCAGGAGAAGTTGATACGAGCGGTCGAGGAACGCGTCAGTGACCAGGCTGTGCTCAAGCTGCTGCGTGCGATGCTGCGCGCGGGGGTGATGAGCGACGGTGTGGTGCGGCGTGAGGTGACCGGAACTCCACAGGGTGGTTTATGTTCAGCTGAACATAAACCACCCTATGAGCAGTGCTTGGTTATGCGTAGCGCCCGGCGGTCGGCGCTGGCGGGGACGGTGTCGACGGTCGAACGCTGCGCATAATCCTGGGCGGTTATAGGTTGGCGAGCCAACGGAGCAGATCGGGGTCTTGGTTCCATTCGGTCAGGTCGGCGGTGACGACGTCGGGGTAGACGGCTTCGAGGGCTTTGCGTTTGGCCTCGGTGGAGGCGCGCGCGTAGATCTCGGTGGTGGATAGGTCGACGTGGCCGAGGATGTCACGGATGTAGGGCAGCGGAACACCTGCGTCGTAGAGGTGCATGGCTCGGCTGTGGCGCAGGATGTGTGGACTGAGGTGGGCGTTGGCGAGCGCCGCATCGGTTGCCCGGGCTTGGTATTTGCCGATGATCCAGGCGATTCCGCCGCGACTGAGTTTGTGGCGGTGTTGGTTGAAGAACACCGGATGCTCGTCCCGGCCGGGGCGATCGAGCTGCCGCTCGGTCAGGTAGGCGCTCAGCAGCGCCGTCGTGTTGGCGTCCAGCGGGACGTGGCGGGTCTTGCGGCCCTTTCCGGTCAGGGCGGCCATGGCGGGGTGATCGACACGGATGTCGCGCACGGTGAGGTCGGCGAGTTCTTGGACCCGGGCGGCGGTGTCATACAGGGTGGCCAGCAAGGTCGCGTCTCGTCTGCCGGTGCGGGTGGACCGGTCGGGGAGGGCGAGCAGCTGGCGGGTCTGTTCGACGCTCAGGTGAGCCAAAGCCGGGCGGTCGTGTTTCATGGCGGGAATCGCCAGGATGTCCTGGGAGCACGCCATGCGGGCCGGGTCCTCCGATTGCATCCAGGTGAAAAACGAGTCGATCGCAGCCAGGCGCTGGTTGCTTGTCGAGGCGGTGTTGTGTCGGCTGGTGCGCAGCCAGGTGAGGAACCCTGCGATGGCGGCGGCGTCGATCAGTTCGAGGGTGAGCTTGTCCGGCGGGATGGACCGCTCGTCGCGGAAGTAGCAGATCAGCAGTTTGAACGCGTCTCGGTAGGAGGCGATCGTGTGGGGCGAGCAGCCGCGCAGCCCGGCCAGGTGGGCGGTCAGGAACCGGCGTAGGAACACCGCGAAGTCAGTGGCCATGACGCGGCCCTGCCGTCACGGGAGGGACGACATCGCCGATGGCCTGCTGCACCCGGGCGGTGATGTCCGGATAGGACTCGGCGGTCAGGCGCAGGTAGTAGTCGGTGTCGGCCACCGAGGAATGACCCATGTAGGTTTGCAGCACCGGCAGCAACGCGCCGACGTCGCGCCCCTGCGCGAACCACCGCCGTAAGTTGTTGACCGCGAACGTATGTCGTAGGTCATGCACCCTGGGGCCGTGGCCGCGTCCGCCGTGAGAGATGCGGGCCTGCCACAAGAACCGGCGGAAGTTGCGCTCGACGTTACTGAGGGTCAGGGGCTGGGTGGGCCTGCCGGGGAAGAACCATTCCCCCCGGTCCGGTCGCCCGGCGACCTGGGCGTGGTAGCCGGCGAGACGGGGTGTGCAGCGCCCCGGAGACGGGTACCTGCCGGTCTTTCCCGCCTTTCGCGTCGCGGATTTGCAGCACACCGGTGTCGAGGTCGACGTCGCCGACACGGAGCAGGCGGGCCTCGGAACAGCGCAGGCCGCAGGCGTAGATCGTGCGGAACAGCACCGGCATGACCAGGTGGCGCAGCGGAACCTCCGAGCAGTAGTGGCAGCGGTCGGTCTGGGCGAACAGCGCGGCCAGTTCGGCTTCGGTGTAGATGTGCGGGACATACCGGACGGGTCTGGGCAGCGTGGCCATGGGCAGTAGATAGGCAGCTACGCCGCGGCGGCCCAGCCAGCGGGCCAGTCCCCTGACCGGCGCGGCGAGGCCTTGCAGGGTCGCCGCTTTGACGCCTCGCCGCCGCGCCGCGGCGATCCACGCCTGCACCGACGCCTCGGTGAGCGTGTCCAGCCCCGGGAACTGACCGCGGCTGAACGCCTCGAACCGGGCCAGCACCTGCGCCTCGGCGTCGTATTTGTAGCCGACGGCGCGTTTCTCGGCCACCAGGGCGGCGATCGCCTCGGCGAGTGTCATGCCGGCGGTCATCGTGTCGCCTCCGACGCCGGCGCGTCGGGGTCCAGGGCACACTCGGCCAACAAGCCCAGCGACGATTTCAAGTACACGCCGGTGGCGGTGGTCGACTGGTGGCCGAGGATGTCGGCGATCTGCTCGACCGGTGTGCCCTGCTCCATCAGCCGGGTCGCCAGCGTGTGCCGAAGCGAATGCATGCCGTGGCGGCGTTTCTCACCGACCGCCACGTGCGCGGTCCGGGCGTGTTTGACCAGGATCTGGTGCAGATGATCCTGATCGGAGAACGGGCCTATCGGTGCGGTGTGCCGGAGGAACACCTCCGGGCAGTCGCTGTGCGGGCGGCCGTAGCGGATGTAGTCGATGACCGCCCAGCCGACGTCTTTGAGCAGCGGCAGCTGCACCCGGTGGCCGGTCTTGGCCTGCACCATCGAGAGGCGATTGCCGGGCCAGTCGAAATCGGCGAACCGGAGCCGTTTGACGTCGATGCCGCGCAGCCCGAGCCGGGTGATCAGCAGAATGATGGCGTAATCGCGTTTGCCGCACGGATTGCCGCGGTCGATCGCCTGCAGGATCTTTGTCACGTCGGCCGGGTCCCACACCGACGGGATCCTGGCCTGCCTGGTCGACTTCGCCGCCGGGACCGTCCCCAGCACCGTGTCGCCGACCAGCCCGTCTCCGGCGGCGAACCGCAGGAACGACCGCAGCGCGCACAGTTTCTGCTCCACCGTCTTGGCCTGGTAGCCAGCCAGGGTGGCAACGAACGCGTCGATGCCCCCGGCATCCAGACCGGCCAGGCCGCCACGTGTGCCGGTGAACGCGAGGAACTCGCCTGCCACCGTGTCATAGGTCCGCACCGTCGATGCGGCGCAGCCGGCGGCCCGCAGCCACGCCCGGAACCTGGCCACGATGTCGGCCTGATCGGTCGTCAGCCTGTCCACGGTGCGGGAGTAGCGGCGCAGCACCGCCCCATGAACCGCGAAGTCGTCGAGCATCTGCGCGACGCGGAACAGATACACATCGGTCGGTTTGAGCGTGCCGGCCTGCTCCTTGGCGAAGAAACCGCCGCAGGCCTGGTCGACCCATTCCATCGCCAGATTCACCGAGAACTCCTGGACCCCACGGGATGTGAAGAACCTCTCCAGGCGACGCCAGCAGCCCCGGTACCACACCATCGTCGAGGGCTTATAGCCCAGACGCACCAACTCGGCATCCAACGCGGACACCAGTTCGGACACAGTCACCATGACAGCGACCTCCAATCACGAAGGCCCGGCACCGTGCCGAGCCGTGTGACCAGAATCCCCGGGATTATGCGCAGCGTTCGGTCGTCACGACCGTCCCCGCCGGTGGCAACCCCTGGGCGCTACGCATAACCAAGCACTGCTCATAGGGTGGTGTGATTTCACCGCTGATGTGCAACGTGTTCCTGCATCGGATAGATCGGGTGTGGGATGTGCGTGAGCATGGGGTGCTGGTCCGTTTCGCCGACGACGCCGTCGTGATGTGTCGGACTCGTGAGCAGGCCGAAGCCGCGTTGATGCGGTTGCGGGAACTGCTGGCCGAACTCGGGCTGGAACCGAAGGAGGCCAAGACGAGGATCGTGCACCTGAAACTGGGTGGTGAGGGCCTGGATTTCCTGGGTTTCCACCATCGGTGGGTGCGCGCGCAAGGACGCACCGGCGGCAAGGGTGTGGAATTCCTCGCTCGTTGGCCCTCGGACAAGGCGATGCAGCACGCACGGGACCGTATCCGTGGTCTCACGGGAAGCAACCGGACGTTGCTGTCGGTGGACGGGATCGTGGGGGAGCTCAACAGCTTCCTGCGCGGGTGGGCTGGGTATTTCCGATACGGGAACTCCTCGGCTCGGTTCACCAAGATCCGGCACTACGCGCTGACGCGGGTGGTGGGCATGCTCGCCAAGAAGCACAGGCGCAGCCGCAGGTTCGGGATGTGGGTGGTCTCCCAGTCCTCGGATAACCAGCTCGGATTGATCAGTCTTGATGGGATCGTGTTCGCACCCAGGCCCTTTCGGGCTTGGCGGGTGACGCCGAATGCCGGCGGTGAACGGCGTCGGTAAGCCGTGTGCGGGAGAACCGCATGCACGGATTGACGGGCGGGAGCTGGAAACGGAACCAGATCGGCCACGGTCGAGGAGAAGAACGACCAACGGGAAACCGTATGGGTCACAAGCGGCTCCGCGACCTACCGCCGATCACGGTCACCGCGCCAGCTCTCGACCCTCCATGTCGGGAAAGTGTGGTGGCACAGTGGGCAGGTACCGATCCAACGGGCAAGTGCGCGTTGGAGTTCGCGCACTATGCCGTACAGGGTCAGTCCTGCCCAGTCGCTTTTGGGTCGGTGAGGCGGAGGGTGGTGATGAACAGGTGAGCGGCGGTGACCAGGGTGGCGTGGTGGTGCCAGCCCAGCCAGGAACGGCCCTCGAAATGGTCCAGTCCGAGTCCGGTTTTCAGTTCCCGGTAGTCGTGCTCGATGCGCCAGCGGATCTTGGCGAGGCGCACCAGCTCGGGCAGCGGGGTGTCCTCGGAGAGGGTGGAGAGCCAGTAGTCGGTGGGCTCGTCGGCGCCGGTGGGCCACTCTGCGAGCAACCAGACCTCGGGAAGGGCGCCGTCCTCGGCGCGGGGAATGTCCCGGTTCGCCGGGCGGACCCGCAGCGCGGCGAAGCGCGAGCGCATCGCCGCGGTCGGATTGGCCGGGTCGGCCTTGCTGCCGCGCCGCCAGGTCACGGTCCGCAGGGCCTTGCGTCCGGCCGCCACGACCAGGTCCCTGCAGCTCGCGGCCGGGCCCGGATAGCGCGGGGCCGGTGGGCGCCCGCGGCCGCTGTAGGGCGGCGCCTCGGGGACCGCGTCGCCGGGATAGGCGCTGGTGGCGCCCTTGATGGCGACGACGTAGTCGATGCCGCGTTCGGTCAGCGCGAGCCGGAAGGCGGTGGCGTCGCCGTAGCCGGCGTCCGCGACCGCCGCCGGCGGAATGCGACCCCACTCGATCAGCTCGTCGATCATCTCGATCGCCATCTCCCACTTGGTGCGGTGATGCTCGGTGTCGGGGATCGCGGACCGCTTCCGGCGGGCGGTGATCGCCGCGATCGCGTCGGGGTCGGTGGTGGACCGGTCGTCCCAGCCCTCGGGCAGGAACAGCCGCCAGCCCAACGGCGCCGAGGCCGCATCGGAAGCGGCGTGCACGCTGACCGCGATCTGGCAGTTGCCGACTTTGCCGAGGGTGCCCGAGTACTGCCGGGCCACGCCCGGGGAGCGATCACCGTCCTTGGTGAACCCGGTGTCGTCGATGACCCAGGCATCCGGGGCGATCAGATCACAAGCCCTGCGTGACAGGGTTTTCCGCACCGGCGCCACGTCCCACTTCGAGGTGGTCACGAACTGCTGCAACCGCTGATGATCCACCTGCAGCCGCTGCGCCATCGGCTGCATCGACTTGCGCCGTCCGTCGAGCATCAACCCCCGCACATACACTCCCGCCGTCGCCCGCTGATCCTTGCGCGCCAGCGACGAGAACACCTCGCCGGCAAACGTATCCAACTGTTCCCCGACACGGGCGAGAGCGGCTGTATCCATGCCCGCATACTCTCGAGAAAGTAGCGAAGACTCGAGCCGACACGCCGAGGTAACAAAGTACTACTAGAGCACGGCCTTGCAGGGCCATCGAACCACGGCGTCAGGCAACACCTGACCATTTTCAATTAAGGATGTTTCGGTAATTGAGTGAGTGCCGATCATAGGGAAAGTCCGGTGTGGTCGAGGAAGCTGTGGCACAGGTCGTAGCTCGTGCCGATCCGGGTCAGCCCGGACTCGGTCGCGATGCGGACCTCGTCGAGGATATCGGGGCACAGGTTGGCCAGTTCGGTGGATTTCACATTGCCCCAGACCTGTTCGATCGGATTGAGCTCCGGCGCATAAGCCGGCAGGCGTTCGACGTGGAGCCAGTCGCGTTGAGTGGCCAGCCACGCGGTCATCGCTCGGGACCGGTGGGCCATGAGCCCGTCCCAGATCACGATGACCTTCTCGCCGGCGAAGTGGGTGCGTAGTTCGGTGAGGAAGTCAATGAGCTTGTCGGTGTTGTATGCGCCGTCGGTCATGGAGAACACGAACGCGCTGCGACTGCGGTCGGGTCGATAGGCCAGGACTCCAGCCATGGACATGCGCTTCCAGGAGAATCGGTGATGCAGAACCGGTGTCACGCCTTTCGGCGCCCAGGTTGCGCGGACCACCGGGAGCAGCGACACACCGCTTTCGTCCTGGAAGCAGATCCACGCACCTCGGCGCCGCGCTATTTTTTTATCCGCGGCCACTCGTTCTCGCGCCAGGCGACGATGGCGTCCTCGTCGCGTTCGACTGCCCGACGTGCGGGACGCTGCCGGCTCCAGCCCAGCCGGGTCCGCAGGATCGTCCAGGTCTGGGTGGGTCCGTAGGTCACGCCGGTGAGCCGCTCGATCACGATCGCGACCCGGCCCAGGGTCCACACTCCGGTCGCGAAGCCGTGAGCCTGGGGTCCTTTGAGTAATTCCTCTCGGATCGCGGCGATCTGGGCGTCATCGAGCCGGGGCCGGCGTCCCGCGCGACCGGCACCTTCCAACGCCTCGTTGCCCCCTTCGATCCACTGTCGATGCCAGCGTGAGGCGGTCTGCTGGGAGACCTCCAACTCGACCGCGACATCGATCTGTCGTTGTCCTGCGGCAAACATCTCCGCCGCCCGCATCCGCCGGTCACGCAACGCATCGAGATCACGGCGACCGCCGCGCTGCTTGACTTTCCGGGCATCCGAGCTCTCGCCCGAACCGGTTTCCTTCCCTGCCATTCATCAATGATCAAGCAGCACGGTGCGAATCACGCGCAACGACACACCCTATTACCGAAACATCTTTAAGGATGTTTCGGTAATTGAGTGAGTGCCGATCATAGGGAAAGTCCGGTGTGGTCGAGGAAGCTGTGGCACAGGTCGTAGCTCGTGCCGATCCGGGTCAGCCCGGACTCGGTCGCGATGCGGACCTCGTCGAGGATATCGGGGCACAGGTTGGCCAGTTCGGTGGATTTCACATTGCCCCAGACCTGTTCGATCGGATTGAGCTCCGGCGCATAAGCCGGCAGGCGTTCGACGTGGAGCCAGTCGCGTTGAGTGGCCAGCCACGCGGTCATCGCTCGGGACCGGTGGGCCATGAGCCCGTCCCAGATCACGATGACCTTCTCGCCGGCGAAGTGGGTGCGTAGTTCGGTGAGGAAGTCAATGAGCTTGTCGGTGTTGTATGCGCCGTCGGTCATGGAGAACACGAACGCGCTGCGACTGCGGTCGGGTCGATAGGCCAGGACTCCAGCCATGGACATGCGCTTCCAGGAGAATCGGTGATGCAGAACCGGTGTCACGCCTTTCGGCGCCCAGGTTGCGCGGACCACCGGGAGCAGCGACACACCGCTTTCGTCCTGGAAGCAGATCCACGCACCTCGGCGCCGCGCTATTTTTTTATCCGCGGCCACTCGTTCTCGCGCCAGGCGACGATGGCGTCCTCGTCGCGTTCGACTGCCCGACGTGCGGGACGCTGCCGGCTCCAGCCCAGCCGGGTCCGCAGGATCGTCCAGGTCTGGGTGGGTCCGTAGGTCACGCCGGTGAGCCGCTCGATCACGATCGCGACCCGGCCCAGGGTCCACACTCCGGTCGCGAAGCCGTGAGCCTGGGGTCCTTTGAGTAATTCCTCTCGGATCGCGGCGATCTGGGCGTCATCGAGCCGGGGCCGGCGTCCCGCGCGACCGGCACCTTCCAACGCCTCGTTGCCCCCTTCGATCCACTGTCGATGCCAGCGTGAGGCGGTCTGCTGGGAGACCTCCAACTCGACCGCGACATCGATCTGTCGTTGTCCTGCGGCAAACATCTCCGCCGCCCGCATCCGCCGGTCACGCAACGCATCGAGATCACGGCGACCGCCGCGCTGCTTGACTTTCCGGGCATCCGAGCTCTCGCCCGAACCGGTTTCCTTCCCTGCCATTCATCAATGATCAAGCAGCACGGTGCGAATCACGCGCAACGACACACCCTATTACCGAAACATCTTTAATAGATTCCCGCTGCTGCGTGGCGGTGGTCGACGCACGGCCCCAGCGGGTGAAACTCGAGCGCCTGTAAGAAACGTCGACGCAAATATTATTGACGACCGACGAGTAGGTAGATTACATTCTGTGCCATGAATCACATGACTGGCGGTGGAGGTGGTGCGGCGGCGTGCCCGGTGCCGACTCCGCGGGCGGCGTTCCCGGTGCGGACGTCGCGGTGAGTCCTTCGGAATGTGTGATCGTCAGCGAGGTGGTCGTACGGAGAGCAGCGACCCGGTGCTTCGCTGACGGGCGCCGCAATTGTCTCCGCTGTTGCAGAGCACACCGGACTCTCACAGACCCCAATTAAGCCTGCTGTCAGTAGTGAATATCTCAGCATCTCACCGCTTTGCGCGCGGTGCCGTCGACCAACATCCAATACATCACGAGGAGCGGCATGATCAGCTACACGTCTTTGTTTATCGGTGGCCAGTGGGTAGCGCCGTCCACAGCGGCGACCATCTCCGTCACCTCGGCGAGCACCGAGGAAGTCATCGGCGTCGTTCCTGAGGGTGCGCCCGCGGATGCGGACGCCGCGGTGGCTGCGGCGCGGCGGGCGTTCGACGACCCGACGGGGTGGGCTTCACTCGAGCCCTCGCGCCGCGCCGAGACTCTCGAAAAGTTGGCTGCCGCGATCGGTGAGAGTTCCGAAGACATCGTGCGGTTGGTCAGCGAGCAGAACGGTATGCCGATTTCCACCGCGCGCACCGTTGAAGGCGGGTTCCCGGGGGCGCTTCTCCGCCTGTATGCGGGGATGGTCCGTGACCAGCAGCTCGAGGAGGAGCGCCCCGGTATGTTCGGTGGCCATGTCGTCGTTCGGCGTCAGCCGGTCGGTGTGGTTGCCGCGATCGTGCCGTGGAATTTTCCTCAGACGTTGCTCTTCTCGAAGCTCGCGCCGGCATTAGCGGCAGGGTGCACCGTCGTTATCAAGCCCTCTCCGGAGACCGTTCTCGATGTGTTCCGGCTCGCGGAGCTGCTGGAGCAGGCAGGTTTGCCCCACGGGGTGGTGAACATCGTCCCCGGTGGCCGTGAACTCGGGGCGTATCTCGTCGAGCATCCGGGCGTGGACAAGGTTGCGTTCACGGGTTCGACGCCTGCCGGGCGGAGCATCGCTGAGGCCTGTGGGCGCCTACTGCGCCCTGTCACTCTGGAGCTCGGTGGCAAGTCGGCCGCAATCGTGCTCGATGACGCCGAGTTGGTGAGCAGCGCTCAGGATCTGTTCGGTGCCACGTTGCTCAACAACGGCCAGACCTGCTTCGTCGGCACCCGCATTCTGGCGCCGCGGTCACGTTACGACGAGGTCGTGGATGTGTTCACCGCGATGGCGGCCAGTGCTGTTGTCGGTGATGCGCTGGACGAGGCGACCATGGTCGGTCCCATGGCCAGCAGCACGCATCGGGACCGTGTCGAGGGCTACATCGCCCAAGGCAAGTCGGAAGGCGCTCGTCTGACAACTGGTGGAGGTCGACCTGAACGCGATCGTGGCTGGTTCGTGCAACCGACCATCTTCGCCGATGTCGACAATTCCGCAACGATCGCCCGTGAGGAGATCTTCGGTCCGGTGTTGTCGATCATCCCGTACGGCGACATCGACGACGCGGTGCACATCGCGAATGACTCCGGTTACGGGCTAGGCGGGACCGTGTGGTCTCAGGATCTCGAGCACGCTGGAGCTGTCGCCCGACGAGTGCAGACCGGCACGGTCGGGATCAACCACTACATTCCCGATCCTGCTGCGCCGTTCGGTGGAGTCAAGGGGAGTGGCTTGGGTCGCGAGTTCGGACCCGAGGGCCTCGCCAATTATCAACAGCAGCAGTCCATTTACTTTCCACCTGTGTAGTTCATCACCTCCAGCCCACATCACATGTTCAGCCCCACCCGTCGAGCCACCGCACAGAGGAGACAACGATGAAGACCCGCGCAGCCGTTCTGTGGGACCGCGAAAAGGATTGGACCGTCGAAGAGATCGAGCTGGACCCACCGAAGGCCGGCGAGGTCTTGGTGAAAATGGGTGGCAGTGGACTCTGCCACTCGGACGAACACATTCGTTCCGGGGACCTGCCCTGGCCCCTTCCGATGATCGGCGGCCATGAGGGCGCCGGCACGATCGAGGAAGTCGGCCCCGGGGTCGACTGGCTCGAGCCCGGTGATCGGGTGATCTTCGGCTTCATCCCGGCATGCGGGCGGTGCAGTGCGTGTTCGCGCGGCATGCAGAACCTGTGCGAGCTGGGAATGTATCTCGGTACCGGGACCCAGGTTTCCGATCACACCGCGCGTCATCACGCACGCGGCCAGGATCTCGGCCTGATGTGTCTGCTCGGGACCTTCGCCGAGCACACGGTGGTGAGCGAGGCCAATTGCATCAAGATCGACGAGGACATTGCGTTGGACACCGCATGTTTGCTGGGCTGCGGTGTGATCACCGGGTGGGGGTCTGCGGTGAACACTGGTGAAGCGAGCGCGGGGGACACCGTGGTGGTGGTGGGTGCGGGCGGTATCGGCATCAACGCCGTCCAGGGCGCGGCTCTCGCGGGTGCGGAGTACCTGGTGGCCGTCGATCCTGTGGAGTTCAAACGTACGAAGGCCATCGAGTTCGGGGCGACTCATGCTGTGGCGACGAGCGAGGAGGCCACGGAACTGGTGAAGGACCTCACACGCGGACTGATGGCCGACGTCATCGTCAACACCATGGGCGTCGGAACCGGAGACCAGATCGGTCTGAGCCTGGCCATGGCAGGCAAGCGTGGGCGCGTCGTGGTGACCAACCTGCACCCCACTACCGAGACTCAGGTCAACCTGAGTGCCCTCGACCTTGTCCTGTACGAGAAGCAGCTCCGCGGTTCGGTGTTCGGTTCCGCGAATCCTCGAGTCGATATTCCGCGGTTCCTGGATTTGTATCGCAACGGCAAGCTCAAGCTCGATGAGCTTGTCACCAAGCGGTACACCCTGGACGAGGTGAACATTGGTTACGACGACATGCTCGAGGGTCGCACGATGCGGGGAGTCATCTCCTTCTAACCCGAATCCTTCTGAAAAGGATGAGTCACTCTGATGGACATTTTGAGATATTACAGCGTCAACCTACTCGTCGGTGTCGCCATTCTCGGCCTTGCGCTGGGGGGCCAATGGGCGTGGCTGGGCATCGCGGTCTTCCCGGTGCTACTGGCGCTCGATGTGACACTTCCCCCTGACCTGAAGCTACGGAAGGTACGGAAGGGGGCGGTCATGGACATCCCGCTCTTCCTGCACGTGCCCCTCATGCTGGTGTTGTGGGGGCTTTTCCTGTACCGCCTCGGCACGTGGCACTCAGGTGGTGACGTCAGCACGGCCGACGTCGTTGCCATGACGGCATCGGTCGCGTGGATCGGCGTGCTTCCCAATTTGCCGATCAACCACGAATTGATGCACCGTCGGCACTGGTTCCCAGTTGCTCTCTCGAAGCTCTTGGGGACCTTCTACCTGGACCCCAACCGGGATGTCGGGCATAAGCTCACGCATCATCTCGACCTGTGCACACCGGCAGACAGCGACACGCCGTACCGCGGCCAGACCATGTACTCGTTTGTATGGCAATCGACGTACGGTGCGTACAAGGACGGGGCTGTGACGAGCCTTCGTTCGCTGCGAAAGCGGGACATGAGCGTATTCCATTACAAGAACGCTCTCTACGTGGAGTTCGGACTGATGTTCGGGCTTCTTGCGTTGTCATTCCTCGCAGCCGGCTGGCACGGAGTAGGCGTAGTCCTGATCGCGTTGGTTGCCGCAAAGCTGATCTTCGAGGGCCTGAACTACCTGCAGCACTATGGGCTCGTCCGAGTCCCAGGGTCGCCGATCAAGCTCCATCACGCCTGGAACCATCTTGGAGCGGTGACTCGTCCGGTCGCGGTGGAGATCACCAACCACATCAATCATCACTTCGACAGCCGACACAAGTTCTTCGAGCTCAAACCTCGAGTTGACGCTCCGCAGATGCCGAGTGTCTTCCTCTGCTACGTCTACGCGTTCGTCCCTCCCCTGTGGTTCGCCAAGATCGCCAAGCCCAAGTTGCAGGAGTGGGACGAGACATTCGCCTCCCCGGCCGAACAGAAACTGGCGATGGACGCGAATCGGCGAGCGGGTTGGCCGGAGTGGATCTCAGGGGTTCGAGATGTCCACGTCGAGACTTCGAGCCGAGGGAATCGTAATGACTTGGGAGTTCGAGCCGGCTGAGCCGTTCTACGGCACCCGATCGCCATTCCTCATTGTGAGTGAAGCCGCGTAAATCCGCGTGGCCCACCTACCGTGAGGAGGGTGACGCCTCACCAACCTGAAAGATGGAGAAGCACATGGCACGCCTCTTTGGCCGTGGCCGCGCGGCAGCAGAGCCGCGCACTGTCACGATTGCTCAGACGGGGAAGGTGTTCGACGCGCCAGGCAAGGATTCGGTCCTGAACGAAGCTCTGGCAGCCGGTATTCCCTTCCCCCACAGCTGCACCGTGGGCACATGCGGGACCTGCAAGTCGAAGCTCATCAGCGGCAAGGTCAGAGAGATCATGGACTCCGCGATAGCATTGACCTCCGAAGAACTGCGCGACGGCTACATACTGGCGTGTCAAAGCATCGCGCGAAAGTCGCTCGAAATCGGCGTTGTCGGCTTGAGTGACATGCCCGACCACATGTTGACGCATGCTCAGGGCAAAATCTCGACACAGCGCGCCCTAACGCACGACATCATCGAAATTTGCCTGACACTCGATACTCCGCTGGAGTATTCGGCAGGACAGTACGCAGAACTACGACTGGCTGATGTCAACGGTCCACGTTCCTACTCCTTCGCCGACGCACCCTCGAACATCGATCGCCGGAGGGCTACTTTCTTCGTGCGCCACGTACCGGGCGGTGAGTTCACGGACTGGTTGTTCTCCGCGGACAGGGTGGGAACAGACGTCAGCGTGGCTGGTCCCTTTGGCGACCTCTGGCTCCGTCCATCAGAATTGCCGATCTTGTGCGTCGCCGGCGGAAGCGGACTGGCCCCGATCAAGGCACTGCTCGAAGAGGCCAATCGGCAAGGTTGCAGCCGCCAGGCGGTCTTCTTGTTCGGCGCGCGGGAACAGCAGGATCTGTACTGCTTGATGGAGGCAAATGCGATCAGCGAATCCTGGTCTGGTTCCTTCGCCTTTCATCCAGTGCTCTCGCAGGAGCCACCAAATTCTGCCTGGACTGGTGAACGAGGCTTGGTTACGAACGCCCTTTCGCGGTTGCCCGAAGAGTTCTTGCAATCGTGCGAGGTCTACGCGTGTGGCCCCCCCGTCATGGTCAACGCTTTGGAAGATGCTCTGCGAGAGGTGCGTACTGGCTCGCAGTACTTCCACGCAGATCGCTTCGTGACCCGCATTCCAGGTGCGGCACAGTCTGTCTGAGGTCGGGGAGGACCGGCCCTGACAAAGGTTCGGTGTTGCCTCGGTAGTGCAGGCCGCTTCGGTTCTGGTCCAAACGGATTGATATTGGGATTTCGCCAGGCACCAACCGGCTAGGGCGATGCCTATAGGGTGTTGGTCCGTTGCGGAAGTCGACCGCGTACCCCTGAGGTCGAATCGTCGCGCCCAGGCAGGCGATTGGGCGGCAGCGACGGTGCACCGACCGGGCCGCGGTAATGAGCCGCTCGCCGATCGCCTGGAAGCCTCCGCGTCGCAGATGTCAGCTCTCATCGCCTCCGAGAAAGGTTCCCCAGTTGCAGCGACACGGATACGCAGCAACGTACGCGGCCGCCATGCTGCGATGGTTTACTACCCTGAGCAGCTCCCGGTGTGGCACTGATTCTCGTCGGCGGTGTCGGGATGTCCGCCCGATAGCCAACCTCCACAACCCGCCCCACCCTCGGGAGAGGATCCTGGCGCATGTTTGACGAAGCCCACACAGCTTCGGATAACGAAATTGTCCTACCCCTTAATTGTGATCTCGTTGTCATCGTCAACTGAACAGCGACACTTCAGCGAAATACACAGGGGCAAAGGTGATTGCACGTGTCGTGAAGGGTTCTGGTGGTGGCCGACACATCAACAAAAGTCTTGCCCGAAGTGATCGATCGGCGGGCTCCGGGCGAGTCGTGTCCATTGGAGAGGGCCGGATCACGATCCGCTAAGTACGAAAAGCACACATCCAAGCGCTGGTTCAAAAAGGAAATGGAGATCGAATAGATGACCGACAAGTTGAAGTTGTTTTCGCAGGAGTGGTGTGACGCTGCACTCGAAGGGGTCAACGCGAACGTCGCGGTGTACGCGGGTTTCAAGGACCCTGCCACGTTCACCAACAAGATGGAGTTCGGAGTGATCGGCCGGGACGACGTGGCCTGCCATCTCGAATTCAAAGAGGGCAAGGTCGTCTCGTTTACGCCACGGACGTTCGACGAGAGTGAGCTGTGGCTGATCATCAACGGCAGCCTCGAGACCTGGCAGGCCGCCGCCGCGGGTAAGGAAGAAGGCGGAAAGCTACTGATGAAGGGGCAGATCAAGTTCGTCAAGGGGCCGATGTCCGCGGCGATCGAGAACGCGGGAGCACTCAACAACTTCCTGCTCACCTGGGGTCAGGTCCCCACCGACTGGGACGTCTGATCCCACGAAACTCTCGCACGGGGCACGCGCCCGACCCCTCATCCGGGTGAGTCCTCCGTGCGAGACCGCACGAAACGCCGTCACCCCTGCTCTGAAAGGCCCACCCCCCATGACCACTGTTGAATCCGGCACGTACCCCGTATCCGAGTACGACGGGCAGGAGGCGAATGGCGTCGCCAACATTGTCGGGATGCTGCTCGGGCAGAACCTCGAGAACTTTCCGTCGCGAATCAAGTTCGCACGCAAGATCGCTCGACCGGTCTCCATTATCAGCACGGACACCGATTCCGCGTGCACGATCGTGTTCGGCACCGACGAGGCGGTCGTCTACAACGATGTCGTCGGGAAACCAGCCGTGACCGTCATCGCCACCGTCGATCAGATCCTGGATGTATCACAGTTGCCGATGAAGGCCGGCGGGCTCATCCCGGTGGGCTTCTTCACCGGCCGGGGCATGACGGTCCTCGGTGCGATCCTCACACACAAGCTGGTCGTGAAGGGTCTGCTCACCCACACCGTGACCGCGCTGCGCACCATCGCGTTGGTCTCGGTGATCGAATCATGACCTCGCTCTCGGGCCGCAGCCGCCCGGCCAGCCACGCCTACGATGACCAGGTGATGCAGGTCGAATTGCCCTATGCGGACGACGACGTCGTGCAGGGCGGGGAACCGCCTCGGGCGTCGAAGGCCACGAACATCGTCAGGGGGTTGCTCCTGCTCGCCCTGATCCCGGTCTCGGTGTTCTACCTGGGCCCGCGGATCTACAACCTGACCGCCACCCCCTACCGACTGGACCAGGCCGTGGTTTCCGCCGGCAACTACAACCCGGCGCTGGACAAGATCGTCGAGCACGAGAAGGTGACCCTGTCCGCGTTCGCGTCGCTGGAGAAGATGAAGACCGCGCTCGCGAGTGTTCTCGTCACCGATGCGACCGTCACCACCGAACTCCATACCTTGACCGGTCAGATCAGCGGCGATGTGCAGGCAACGCTCGATCAGGCCGGCGCGAACGTGACCGATCTCATTGCCTCCCTTGACACTCTGACCACGCACATCAACTCGTTGCAGCCTCCCGTCGACGGCGCCACCGCGGCCCTCGCGGCCGACAGCGCCACGTTGGGGGCCATCCTCGACGACGCCCGTTCGACGGCGGCGAAGGTGCACAACGCCCGGGTCTCCGCGGAGGAGTCCGCGAACGACCTGTCAGGAAAATAGGAGAAGTTCTGTGATTTTCTTCGGACGCCGCGGCGGTCCCGCCCGGATGGTTCTGGCGATCGTGGCGGTCGGTGTACTCGGTCTGCTCACGTTCGTGGTGTTCAACCTCAACACCCGCCTCGACAACCAGCAGCGCGCCAACGTGACGAGCATCGCCGCTTCCCAGGCCATCGTCGACGTCAACGACAAAGTGACCGGCCAACTCCAGCAACTGACCGAGCTCACCCACACGGCACAAACCGCGCTCGATGCCACCTCCGCGCTCGGTCCACTGCTGACGAAGTTGGATGAGGCGATCGCCCCGGCGGCGGCGATGCTGGCCAGCAGCACCTCGGGTGCACAGATGACCAACGATCAGCTCACCAACATCCAGTCCATCCTCGGTGAGGTCCAGAACACCGTGCTCCCGTTGGTGTCCTCCGCGGAAGCGTTCGGGGAGCAAGGCAACCAGCTGCTGGTGATCGTGCAGGGGCTGGTGAGCGACCTGAAGGTCTCGGTCGAGGCGGCGAAGACGATCAACCAGATGCTTCCACTTCCCGGCTGAGCACCCTTTCACCGTCGACGATCCGACACTACTTCCACTGGACGTGATATGCAGCAGCGCAACGATTTACCTCCCGACGCGTTCCCACCCCGAGGTGTGACCAAATATCAGCGATTCGATGTGCCGGCGGCGGCGCTGCCCTACCGAAAAGGCACCAAGCCGCATCGGCCGGATGTGCTGGTGCCCGCGATCCCCGACGCGACCGGATTTTCGGTAGCAACCGAGTGGCTGGGCCGCCTCGCCGCGGTCATCGCCGTCGTCCTGTTCGCACTGGTGGTGGCCTCCATCCACAAGGGGCTGCAGGTACAACACAGCGCGCGCACCGTCGTGGACAACTTCCGCCTCACCAACGACTTCTTCGCCCAACGCGCGGACCTGACCGCGCCCGCCACCGCCCGCAAACAACTCGACGAACTGACAGGAGTCTTGACCCAGCTCAACATTGCGACCGCGACCGACGTCGACCACCTCGACGCCCTCCTGCCGAACGCGCGCACGTTGCTCGCCGCCGGCCAAGGTGACACACAGATCGCCGGCCAGCTCGAGGGGGTCGCCACCACATTGCAGGGCTCGGCGGCATCCCTGCACCAGATATCGGCAGGCGCGAACACGACCGTGACCGGCGTCGACAACGAACTCACCCAGGCACTCGACCTGGTGAACCAGCTCAACGCGGAACTCACCCGCACGACGAACAAGCTCGCGCTCGTTCCCGCCACCGACGCCTTCATTCCTGCCCCCGGAGGGAACCGATGATCACCAGAAAGTTGTGGACCGCGATCGTACTCGTGCTGGGTGCGGGGTCGGCGGTGGTTCTGTGCGCCCTCAACGGGTTCTTTCCCGCGCTGCGTGATGTGAGCGATCCGCTGGGGCGGCCGTCGAAACTCAGTCTCGAGCTGATCGATTCCGCAGGCCAATTCGACACCCTGACCGGGATTCTCGTCCCCAAGCACGCCCGGTTGGCCTCCGACATCCAGGCCCTGACGCCGCTCGCGAACGATCTCGAAGGACTCACCGACAAGGCCGGCGAACTCTCCGGTCAAGCCAAGACACTGAACGCCTCCACCAGTACCGTCAGCGAGATCGCGGCGCCGCTGCCCGACCTTATCGTGAAGGTGACCGGTCGTTCCGACACCGCGAGCCCGACGGTGGCCGGATTGTCCACGGCGGTGGGATCGGTGACCACCCAGCTGGAGGCGATCAACCACGGACTGACCACCGTCCAGGGATCCCTCGGTGCGCTCGGCCCTAAAGCCTCCGCCATCTCTGCGACCCTCGCAATCGTTCGGGAAGAGGCCGCACACGTGCAGGAGTTCGGTCCCCTTCTCGCGGTAATCGGCCCCCCGGTCAATGACCTGAACCTCCCCGCCCTCGGTGTCGCACCCGCACCGCCCTCATGACCGCCCGCACCGGCTTGTGGCCGACCACTGAGCGAGTGAAAGGCAGAACTTGATGTTTCGGCTCTCCTGGGCGATCGCCCTGTCCTTTACCATTGCGGTTCTCGCTGGCATTCTGATCGTGACGCGCGATCTGAGTATCTCGAACGACATCTTCAAAGACGGAGTGGCACAAGCGAAGATCGTCGATGGCACCACCGACCAGGCACTGGACGGTGCGCAGCAGTTGCCCCCCGCTGATCAGGCCCTCCACGAGGGTTTACCCCAGGTGGTGGGGGTACTCGACTCCCTCGCTAGAGCCGACCAGACTCTGGGTTCGCTCGGTGGTCACTTGCAGTCTCTGGGGGACGCCTTGAAGTCCGCGGACGCCCCGCTCGGCGGGATCATCGATGCCGGCCAGTCAGCGACCGATCAGGCGAACGCGGCGGCCGCCCCGGCGGCGGAGATCGTGAACACGCTGTCCGCGGCTGATACGAAGGTTCAAGCCTTGGGCCCGTTGCTCGACCAGTCCCTCGCCCTCAGCCAGACGATTGACTCGAAACTGCGCATCGCGCTCCCCCTGCCGAAAGTAGGAAACTGAGGTCCGACGACCCATACGCAGTCCGAGAGGCCGCCCACAGGCCTCTTAGCCTTAAGCCCGAATTCGTGGATCGGTGATCTCGGTGGTTCTCCCCGGTCGGATTATTGGTGATGTCGACGGGCGATGCTGTTGGTGGGCGTGGTTGATCTGCTGACCGGGTTGTCAGCTCATCCACGTTGGGTGTTCTGAGCTGGGGACGTTGTGGCCGGGTTTGTCGGATCAGGCGACGCAGGTGACGTACCGACTGTTCAAGGCCGATTTCGATGTCATGGATCAACTTGTCACGAATCTGGGCGCGAAATCCCGGTCGCATTTGATTACCGCGGCTTTGACCGGATAGTGCTTCGACGATGGCGATGTGGCAGCGGCGGGGGAGTAGCGCGGGTGGTGCTGAGCACCTATTCGCGACCACCCCACTTCACTGGCGCGACCGATCGGGAAACGGAGTACGTTGCACCGCGGTGTTTCATCGCCCTCGAGGGGCGCTTGCGGCTCGAGGATTCGGGCGCCGAGGAGATGGCAGATCTCGAGGGCTAAAGATGTTTCGGTAATTGAGTGAGTGGTGGTCATAGGGAAAGCCCGGTGTGGTTGAGGAAGCTGTGGCACAGGTCGTAGTTGGTGCCGACTCGGGTCAGCCCGGTCTCGGTCGCGATGCGGACCTCGTCGAGGATATCGGGGCACAGGTTGGCCAGTTCGGTGGATTTCACGTTGCCCCAGACTTGTTCGATGGGATTGAGCTCGGGGCATACGCCGGGAGGCGTTCGACGTGGAGCCAGTCGCGTTGGGTGGCCAGCCATGCGGTCATCGCCCGGGACCGGTGGGCCATGAGCCCGTCCCAGATCAGGATGATCTTCTCACCGGCGAAGTGGGTGCGTAGCTCGGTGAGGAACTCGATGAGCTTGCCGGTGTTGTAGGCGCCGTCGGTCATGGAGAACACGAACGCGCTGCGGCTGCGGTCGGGGCGATAGGCCAGGACCCCGGCCATGGACATGCGTTTGAAAGGAGAATCGGTGATGCAGAATCGGTGTCACACCTTTGGGCGCCCAGGTTGCACGGACCACCGGGAGCAGCGACACGCCGCTTTCGTCCTGGAAGCAGATCCATGCACCTCGGCGCCGCGCTTTTTTATCCGCGGCCAGTCGTTCTCGTGCCAGGCGACGATGGCATCCTCGTCGCGTTCGACGGCCCGCCTGCGGGACGCTGGCGGCTCCAGCCCAACCGGGTCCGCAGGATCGTCCATGTCTGGGTGGGTCCGTAGGTCACGCCGGTGAGCCTGTCGATCACTTTCGCGACCCGGCCCAGGGTCCATACCCCGGTCGCGAAACCGTGAGCTTGGGGTCCTTTGAGCAATTCCTCTCGGATCACCTCGATCTGGACGTCGTCGAGGCGGGCCGGCGTCCCGCACGACCGGCACCTTCCAACGCCTCACTGTCGCCCTCGGTCCACTGTCGATGCCAGCGTGAGGCGGTCTGCTGGGAGACCTCCAACTCGACCGCGACATCCACCTGTCGTCGTCCTGCGGCGAACATCTCCGCAGCCCGCATCCTGCGATCACGCAACGCCCCGAGATCACGGCGACCACTGCGCTGCTTGATTTTTCCGACGCCAGACCTCTTGCCCGAACCGGTTCCCTTCCCTGCCATCCAGCAATGATCAAGCAGCACGCCACAAATCACATGCAACGACACACCCTATTACCGAAATATCTTTAATGCGACGTCGGTGCGGTCGTCCTCGAGTTGTCACTGATTTCTGGGGCAATTTTCCCGAGACGGAACTTGTCAAGGTGTTTGAGTCCAACGGGTGTTACGCGGCGGGCTGATCCGCGTCGGGTTCGGCCTCCTCGGACTCGGCGACGGGCTGGTTGATCCAGACGTCGGTCGGCAGGTCGAGGATCTTCGGGGTACCAGTTGTGCCGAACCGCTCGGGATGCGCGAGCCGGGCCGCAGCAAGCACCGCAGCGCGTTCGTCGGCCTTGTGCGCCGCCAGTCCGAAGTGCACGTCGGCGGGGGTGTGCAGGCCTATGCCGGTATGGCGATGTTCGTGGTTGTACCAATGGACGAACGAGTCCATGAACTCTCGTGCGTCGCGGATGGACCCGAACCGCTCCGGGAACGCCGGGCCGTACTTGAGGGTCTTGAACAGTGACTCCGAATTATCTCGAATTCGAGATAATTCAGATTATGCCGGGTGTGTGATTATGCCGAGCAGGAACGTTCGGGAGCGGGTTCGTGCTGGTCGGAGGACTGCCGGGGGCGAATCGTTCGGCATAATCACGTAGCCGATTGATGCTTACTCTGTACAGATTTTTCGTTCAGAGGAGGCCGAGATGAAGAAGCGACAGTCGGTAATCGATTCTGGTCCACTTTCGTTGTATGCATTGGGGTTTGGGAAGAAGCTCGAAAGCAGGGGCTATGCACCGGACTCGGTTCGTTGGAGGTTGCGGCAGCTCGCAGCACTGGATCGGTGGTTGCGCGAGCATCGTCTGGCCGCCGGCGATCTCGATGCCGCGTGCGTGGATCGGTTGGTTGCGGACCGACGGGCGGCGGGGCGAACGACATTGGTGGCAGTGGCGAACTTTTCGGTTCCGATCGCATATCTGCGCGAGATCGGCGTTGTACCGGAGGTCTCATCGCAGTCGGATCCGGTCACACAGATTCTCGAGCGGTATCGCAGATATCTGGTCACCGAACGTGGTCTTGTCGCGAGTTCGATATCGGTCAACCTCCGTGTCGCCGAAGTCTTCTGCAGGAAACGAGATCTCCGGTTGGAGGAGCTGTCGGCAGCCGAGGTCACCGCCTATATTGTGGCGATCTCCACACGCTCGAGCATCGGGTGGTCGAAGAAGACGGTGAGTGCGTTGGCCTCGTTTCTGCGGTTCCTCCACGCCGTTGGCGTCACCGCCCAACCGCTTGCCGCGGCATTGCCGAAGCTCGCCGGACACCGTCGCACCGTGCCATGTGAACTCGACGAATCAGATTTCGCACGCCTGCTCGGGGGCTGCGACTGCAGCCGCGACGTCGGGTTACGCGACTGTGCGATCTTGACGGTTCTCTGGCGGCTGGGACTGCGCCGTGCTGAAGTGGCCGGGTTGAGGGTCGATGACATCGACTGGCGGCGTGGTGAAATCACGATCCGAGGAAAAGGCAACCGCCACGAGCTTCTCCCGATCCCCATCGACGTCGGTGACGCAATCGTGCGGTACCTGCACGATGGTCATCGTCGGGTCCCGCCGGGCTGCCGTGCGTTGTTCGTTCAGGTGAGAGCACCGGAGGGCGCGATGAGCCCCGACGGTGTGGGTGACGTGGTGGCACGCGTGTCCCGCCGCGTGGGACTACCCGCGATGAGTGCGCATCGGCTCCGGCACGGCACCGCGACCCAGCTGGTGCGCAACGGCGCGTCCTGGCCCGAGATCGCCCAGGTCATGCGGCACCGCACCGTCGCGGTCACTGCGTCCTATGCCACCGTCGACCCTGCGCTCACGAGCGAGTTGGCGCGCCCCTGGCCGGGTGCGCTATGACCGACGTTGCCGCCGCGGTCGACTCCTATCTCGCCATGCGTCGCGGTGTGGGCTTCGCGCTCGTCGATGCCGGATCGTTGTTGCCGGACTTCGTCGGCTACCTGCACCACAACGGCGCTGAACATGTCAGCACCGAACTGGCCGTCGCATGGGCAATCCAGCCCGTGAACGCCGGGCCGATCTGGTGGCGTCAACGGCTGGGGATCGTGCGCGGCTTCGCCGAGTACCTGCGCACCATCGATCCGGACACCGAGGTGCCGCCACGTGACCTGCTACCGGCACGGCAGCAGCGGGTTGCGCCGTACTTGTATTCCGCCGCCGACATCGCGGCGCTGATGGCGGCCGCCCGGGCCCTGAACCCGCCGCTGCGTGCCGCGACCTACGAGACGTTCATCGGGTTGCTTTCGGTCACCGGCCTACGACTGGGAGAAGCTCTCGCGCTCAACCGCGACGACCTGGACAAGAAGCGATTACTGCTCATTGTCCGGCACGCCAAGCGAGGAGGCCGAAATATACCTTTGCACGAGACGACCTTTCGTGCCCTGCAACACTATTTCGAGGGTGTCGACCGTTGCTTCCCGCAACCCGTGTCACCGTCGGTATTCGTTTCGATCCGAGGCACTCGGATGAACAAAGACTCGATACACGCGACGTTTCCCGCCCTGATCGACAGGGCCGGGCTGACCGGGCGCGGACAACGACCCCGGCCCCGGATTCACGACCTCCGTCATACCTTCGCGGTTCGCCAACTGGTCGACTGGCACCAACAGCACGCCGACGTCGATGCCCGAATACCACTGCTGTCGGCTGTTCTCGGGCACAGTGATCCCGCATCCACGTACTGGTATCTCGAAGCCGCACCCGAACTCTTCGCCATCGTCGGAAGGCGCCTCGAAGACTTCCTCGGAGAACTGCCATGAGCCCCCTCGCACCCACCCTGCAGAAGTTCTTCACTGACCGCCTTCTCACCCAACGGCAGGTCAGCCCGGCCACCGTCGCCGCCTACCGTGACACGTTCCGGCTGCTCCTCGGATTCATCGCCGACAGAAAGAAGCTCGCTCCGGCGAGCTTCGACTTCACCGACCTCGACGCCCCGACGATCGGCGCGTTCCTCACCCATCTGGAAAACGAGCGGGGAAACAGCATACGGACCCGCAACGCCCGCCTCGCCGCGATCCATTCGCTGTTCAGGTTCGCCGCGCTCGAGCACCCCGAAAATGCCGAACTGATCTCGCGTGTCCTATCGATCCCACAAAAACGGTTTGATCGAGCAATCGTTGCGTTCCTCACCAAAGAAGAGGCCGAGGCGATCCTCGCCGTTCCCGACCGAGACACCTGGATCGGTCGCCGCGACCACGCGCTCCTCACCGTCGCAGTCCAAACCGGTTTACGTGTCGCCGAACTCACCGGTCTACGCCGCGAGGACGTGGTGCTGACAACCGGGCCTCACGTTCGATGTCGCGGCAAGGGCCGAAAACAGCGATCCACGCCTTTGACCGCCGGCGCCGTCACCACGCTGCGAGAGTGGTTGAAAGCACATGACGCCCAACCCGACTCCCCACTGTTCCCGAGCCGACATGGCACACCGCTGAGCACCGATGCCGTTGAATGGCTGGTGAACAAACACGCCACCGCCGCGGCATCTCACTGCCAATCGTTGGCGACCAGACGAATCACCCCTCACGTCCTTCGCCACAGCGCCGCGATGTTCTTACGCGAAGCAGGCGTCGACATCTCGGTGATCGCGCTGTGGCTCGGGCACGAAAGCATCGCCTCCACACAGATCTATATGCACGCCGACCTCGCGGTCAAGCAACGCGCCCTGGACAGGTCCACACCTCCAGAAGTGACTCCGAACCGCTACAGACCTTCCGACTCACTGCTTGCCTACCTCGACACACTCTGAATTATGCCGAACCGTTCAGCCCGCGGTAGTCCTCCGACCAGCACGAACCCGCCCATTCGGGTTCGGGCTCGGCATAATCACACACCCGGCATAATCCGAATAGGGGTTGTCGTTGGATACTCGCGGCCGAGAATGCGAGCGGGTGACCTCGAGATCGGCGAGCAGGGTGGCGACGGTCTTGCTGGTCATCGAGGTTCCCCGGTCGGCGTGCACGACGTTCGGTATTCCGTGCACAGCAAAGGTTTCGGTCATCATCTCGGCAGCGAGTAGCCCCGACTCGTGGGTCTGGACGTGGGCGCCGACGATGTAGCGGGAGAAGATGTCGATCATCACGTACGCGTCGAAATACGTGCCCTTGACTGGGCCCGGAAGTTTAGTGATGTCCCACGAGTACACCTCCCGCGGTGCGGTCGCCACCAGTTCCGGACAGGCCCGGGCGGGGTGGCGGGCCTGCCGTCGACGGTCGGTGACCTGCGCGTTTTCGCGCAGTATCCGATACATCGTCGAGACCGAGCAAAGGTAGATGCCCTCGTCGAGGAGTTGGGCATAGACCTCGGCCGGGGCTCGGTCGACGAACCGGTCACTGTCGAGAACGTCGAGGACAGTCCGGCGTTCGGCGTCGGTGAGCTTGTTCTCCGGGGTGCGCGTGACTGCGGCGGCGGTCGAATCCGGTGCCGCGGGCCGGGCCTTGTCTCGTGCTGCGGTGGATCGAATGATCCCCGTCAGTCTGGTTGCATCCCTTGTTTTTACACCGGAATCGGTGAGTTCGTGGTGGGTGCGCATCAACGTTTCTTGCGCTGCTCGTCCACATCCGCGCTCTCTTCAGAGTTGCTCCAAGAGCGAATGTGCTTTTCCCATGATTTCCAGCGCAGTCTCGGTGGTGGCCAGTCGCTTGTTCGCTCTCTCCAACTCGCGTTTGAGGCGTGCGATCTCGGCCTGCTCGGTGGTGAGTTTGCCGATCTTGTCGCCGGGCTTCTTTCCGTCGAGGACGCCGGCATCGCGTTGTTTGCGCCACTCGCTGATCAGGGACGAGTACAGGCCTTCGCGGCGCAGGTACGCGCCTCCGCCGTTGCTCTCGCAGGCCTGTTCATAGGCGGTCAGGTGGGCGAGCTTGTCAGCGGCGCTGAAGGCGCGTCGTCGCTGCGGGCCGTCGGCGCGTGGGTGCGAGGGGTCCATCCGGACATTGTCCTCGACCAGAACCGTGGGGGAAATCGTCATCGCGGGTTGATCCGTATCTCGCCCTGCAGGCGGGTTTGCTGTGAACCACTGGACTCAACTCACCCTGACACCCAGGGAGACGGTACTTCACCGTGTTTCGGCGGGCATTCAGTAGTGCTGCTGCGCGAACGTAGTTTTCACCGGTTTGGAAGAACACGCGCCAGGACCCAGTCCTTGGTGATGTCGAGCTGAGTGACGACCAGTGAGACCGCGCGCATGCCGCGATCCCGATAGCAGGTGACGGTCCGTTGAGCCGAGGGCGCTGCCGCCGCGGCGACGTCGTGTGCGGCTTTGTGCCTACCGGTGAGAGCGCGCGAATCCAACCGCGTGTGGGGGGCCCGACAGCCATCCGGTATCGGCCTGAGTGCTCGCTGCGGGCCCGCAGCAGAGTCATGGCTCGTCCTGTGGCCGTGGATGCGACGGGCATCGAGATCCACATCGTGGAGCTGTCGGCCATCTGCAGCAGTGGTCGTCCCGTTGCACCGCACGCGGTCTCGATGGTCTGGACGAACCAGTGTTCTCCGGAGTTGCTTGACCTCGTAGCTCAACGCATCGTCCGCAACGGTCGACGGTGCCTGCCCCGGACGTCGTCCGCCTCAATCCAGTTCCGCAACGTCGCGGGCTTGATATCGAGCAACTCGCCGACATGACGTCGAGCGCCAATCTTCGACCCACCGTGCTCACCGAGTCGGTCCCGATACATACGCACGGCCCGCTCACGGGTCTCGGCGTCGTACTTCTTGGGTGTAGACATGGAAACATTCTCCTTGTTGAATCAGGAGTCTCCGGCTCGCCCAGTACGATTCAGTCGTGCGAGTGCGAGTGCGCGTTCATCGGTCAGGCATCCCCGATACTTGCGTCGATCATCGCGTGCGTGCCGCATTCGCCGAGACCGACAACTTGGGCCCGGGGAAAGGGGTATCCATTCCGCGGTTGCTCAGCCCTCGCTCGAAGACCTCGGCGTTGTCGGTGGCGTCGGGGACGTCGATCTGAACTCCGTCGATGGCCATCAACCGCAGTTCCCGGAGCCATGCGCGGGGGGTTCTGGGCCGGCGAGGGGTTCGGCGATGCGCGCATAGAGTTCGCGGAGTGGTGCCTCGCCGAGCCGGGCGCGCGCTTTGCACAATGCGGACGAGGTTGGCACGTGTCAGTCGTCGTCCCATGATCGCAGGAACCGCAGCCCGTCGACGAGCTTGCGCATCACTTCCTCGTACGCATCGCCCGTAGAACAATGTCATGGCCAGCACGAAGTAGATGACCACTCGCGCCCGGTAGCAGCCAGCGGCGCGGCTCGACCCTCCCGGTCTCGGCCAGCACCTCGTCGACCAGATCGCGGTGGACGATGCGGGTAAGGACACCGAGGCCGATACGGTCTGTCAACCGCCCACCATCGCCTGTTTCTCGAATGCCCGCCACGGATGCAGGGTAGTCGCGAATTATACTGCTGCACAATAATTATAGCGTCGACTCTGGGACACGAGCTCGGGGTGGGGGAGCGAATCATCCTCGCGGAATCGGGCGACTTTCCGTGATCATCGAGTGGGGATGGGACGACATGCTAACGGTACCGCCACGGCACGAGATGACACTTCCTCGTTATCTACCAGTCGATTCCGACCGCAGACTCGGTGTTGCACTCACGGAATCGAACTACCGACTTGCTGCCGACGCGCTTTGCTGCAGCGAGCGTGCGGACTAAGGATCGGTGAACTGCTCGACCTCGAGCTGGACTGCGTCCACGAAATGCCCGGGCAAGGATCATGACTGAAAACCCCGGAAACTGACAACGATCGAGAGTGAGACAATTAACCGGGCTCCACGCGCCCTGAGCCACTCAAAGCCCCGACTCGACTGTGGGGGGCAGTCCTGTCGTTCGGGGCGATGGGTAGGTAGCTCGGGTTGATCGTCACCCCGCGAAACCCGCAGCGGTGCCATCGTAGTGCTGTCGATGGCACCCGGTGGGAACTGGTGCGTGAGGAAGTCGACGAACGTCATTCCTGCTCGGGGAACAGCTTCTCCGAGTACCCGAAGTAGCTCAGTCCGAGAAACAAGTAGTAGTCGGCCATCTGCAGAGCCCGGCCGACTGCCGGGGAAGACGCGGTTGCCCGTTCGCGCTGCAGCGCGCGTCGCACCTCGAGCAGTCGCTCGAGCTGATCAGCGTCCACCCCGGATGGCAGCGGGCTGGTATAGGTGTCGGATAGTGTCGTCATATCTGAGTTCCCGTTCACTTCTGGCCGAGGGTGATGGTCGGCCGCTCGGCGTCGGTCCGATGGTCGAAGATCCGCTTGGTCTTGAGCTCGTAGCGGGGCAGAGTTTCGGCGGGCAGGACTTCGGTCTCGAGGCGCACCCCGAGGCAGTCTCGTAAGTGCGCGTTGAGGTGTCGCTCAAGTTCACCGTGTTCGATGTGCGTCTCCGGGTGGGCCTCGACCTTGACGAGCATCCGGTCGAAGCCGGATGCTCGTGAGATGTGCAGCTCGTAGTGGCTGGTCAGCCCGGCAACGTCTCCTAGGAGGTTCTCGACAGCGGTCGGGTAGACGTTCACGCCGCGGATGGTCACCATGTAGTCCGCGCGACCGAGTACCACGCCCGGCAGGTGCGCGAAGTTCCAGCCGCAGCGATGGTCCGGTCGTGATGTGCGGCGGACCAGGTCGTGTGTGCGGTACTTGATGAATGGTTGGCTGAAGTGGGTGTAGCTTGTGATGACGTGCTCGCCGACGGCGTCTTCTTGGAGTAGCGGCACTCCGGTCTGCGGGTCCGCGACGTAGGAGTGACAGACATCTTCAATGATATGAACGCCCCCGCCCCATTTCTTGCAGGACTGGCCGATCATCAGCGCCTCGCCCACGCCGTAGGCGTCCATGACCATGTCACCGACCCCCCATATCTCGCCGATGTGCTCGCGGGTGGCCGGGATCGACAGTCCCGCCTCTCCACCCCCGGCGACCATGCGTACCCCTGAGTCGCGCAGATCGACTCCCATGCCGAGCGCGACCTCGGCCAGATGTAGGAGGTAGGTGGGTGTCGCGACGACGATGGTCGGCTTGAGTTTGACGATCTGCTTGATGCGGTCCTCGGTGCTGAGCCCACCGCCGGAGATGATCTGCAGGCCGAAGTCGCGGGCACCCCAGTAGAAGCTCCACAGTCCGATCCAGTTGCCCCAGTTGAAGCAGAAGTACATCGAGTCGCCGGGGACCATGCCGTAGTCGTGCAGCGCATAGCAGTACTGGGAGCCTGCTTTCTGCATCTCGTACTGCGAGAACGTCTCGTTCATGAAGTGTCCGGTCGTGCCGGTCGTGTGGAAGTACTGCTGCCAGTGCTCCGGGCCCAACGCGACCCCGCCGAACCCGTTCGGGCTCGCATCCTGATCGGCCAGGTAGTCCGGTTTGTCGGTGAACGGCAGCTTGTGATGGAAATCGTCCCAGGTCACGATGTCGGACGGCTTCACCGCTGCTTGGTCGTACAGACGTCGGTGCAGCGGTGACGCCTCGTAGGCCCACGCCACCATGTTTCGGATCTTGGACAGGTGGATCGCGTCGAGTTCTTCGCGGGACGCGGTCTGCGTCTGGCTGTTCCAGAAGGTCTTGTCCTCCAGCGGCGTGGTCATGTCGTCTCTCCTAACTTCCGGTCCAGTGCGGTGCGCGTTTGTCGAGAAAGGCGGCGGCGCCCTCCCGATGGTCATGGGTGCTCTTCAGCACGCTCTGGCCCAGCCGTTCGAGGCGGCGCCCGGTCTCGCTGTCGACGTCCGTGCAGGTGTTGAGCACGAGCTTGGCCATGCCGAGGGCGAGGGGTGCATGCTTGGACAGCTCACCCGCCAAGGTGAACGCGGCCGCCAAGGACTCGCCTTTGGGTACCACCCGGGTGGCTAAACCGGCGGCCTGCGCGGCTGCGGTGTCGAGCGAGCCTCCGAGCATGACGAGTTCTTTGGCGCGCCCGAGGCCGACGTGGCGCACCATCCGCGAGCAGCCGCCGGAGCCTGGGATGAGACCGACTCGGCCCTCTGGCATGACGAGGCGGGAGCTCTCCCCGAGGACACGAAAGTCACAGGAGAGGGCGAGTTCGAAGCCCCCGCCGGCAGCGACACCGTCGATGGCGGCGATGACGGGCACCTCGATCGCCTCGATGGTGTCGAAGACGTCGTGGATGCCGCGTGCGACTGCACGAAAGCCGCGGGTGCCCAGGGAGGTTAGGTCCCCCATGTCGCTGACGTCCTCGCCTGCGGAGAACCCTCGGCCGGAGCCGGTCAAGATCAGGACGCGCAGGTTCGGATCGGTCGTCGCCCGGTCAACGGCGTCGCGCATCTCCGCACGCATCTGGGCGTTCCAGGCGTTGAGCCGTTCCGGGCGGTTGAGCGTGAGTACCCTAATTCCTCCATCGAGGTCCTCCTCGAGCAGGAAGTCGTAGTTCATATGTCTCTCATTTTCAGGGTTAGCGTGGCGGCCACGGTCCCGTCGGCTTTGACGACCTCGGCGCCGCCCTCGGTGGGGGTCACCATCAGGGTGTCACCTGGAAAGACCGGCGTGCGGAAGCGGACGTCGGCCGACTCGAGGGCCTCGGCGCCGACCTGGGCGACAAGGGTGTCGATGATCAGTGCCGCGGTGAGAGGACCGTGCGCGATGACGGACGGCATGCCCGAAGCCTTCGCGAATTCCTCGTCGACGTGGATTGGGTTGAAGTCACCGACGGCGCCGGCGTAGCGAGCGATCTGCACGCGTCCGATAGCCGCGGTCGTGGTCTCGATGAGCGCCATCAGGCAGCCTTCCGTTCGATGAACGTCGACGATTGGCGCTGTATCAGGTCGCCGTCGCTGTCGTGGAATTCAGCGACGACGACGCCGAAGCGGCTGCTGCCCTTGTCGAAGACCTTGTCAATGAAGACCGTGATGTTGACGGTCTCGTCGCGGTGAAAGGGACGCGTCCACTCGTAGGTGAGCCCGCCCAGCAACGCACGGCTGAGGTCGAGCCCCAGGACCTCGACGAATTGCGTCTCACCGGCCACTGTGGGCCCGAAGAACGGTGCGAGCCGGGCGGTCCCGGCAGCGCTGGTAGAGCCGAGCGCGCGGGCCAGGTTGTCGATCCGCGCCGCCGACACGACCTCCTGCCCGGCGAACACACTCTTGCCCTCGGCATCGAGTTTCATGAACTACCTCCTATTTATTCGACTAGTCAGTAGAATGACTTGTAGGGAGTTGTGAGTCAAGACGTCGGTCAGCCTGTCGAGACTCGTCGGATCTCCACTTTTGAGCTATCGCATATTCGGGAATAGCCCGTGGCGGCAGCGGTGTACGCGCCGGAATGTCCTCGCAGTGGAGGACGAGGACGTGCCGGAACACGGAGGCCCAGTCGTGTTATCGGGCGATAGCCGGGTCCTGCCTTGTGATAGTGCGTCGTGATGCCGTCTACGTCGATCGTGTGGCTGGAACTCCCTATCGTCGTGACAGTCATGCGCGGTGTCTTCCGTAGAAGATTGCAGTCTGGGGAAGTAAGGGGTCAGGAGTCGACGGTCATGCCCTGTGGGCAAGGCGTTCGGCGGTACCTCGCAGCGACGCCAGCGGGACCACTTCGTGAACCAGGCCCGCATGGTGCGCTTGTAATGCCGTCACAGGGTTGTGCACGGTCGGGTTTGTGGCGCAGATCGTGCGAAGTCCTGCTGGCAATCCACCCTCCCTGTTGCTCACATCATCTGCAGGGGTGAAACGAGGCGGCTCGAAGAAGGAGGCGTTGCTGGACGCGACGACGACATCGGCATCACGCAAGAATCGGAATGATTCTCGACAGGCGATGCCGTTCACGGTCACGATCAGGTGTTTGTCGACGCCGCATTCCTTCGGGCTGATGGCAAAAGCTTCCCATCCCAGGGCGTTGCCGCCGCAGGAAAGTGGCTGGGGCGGGTCTTCTGCGTCGAACCCCATGCAGAATGCTTCGACACCAGCCGCGGACACGATGATCGAGTGGATGCTCGCGTCGTCCCGAACCAGCGACCACAGCTGCTGTAGCCGCTTGGCCATGGTCGCATTGATGGCATTGAGCGCAGTGGTCCGATTCAACGTCACGCGCAACACTCCGTCGTGCTGATCGCACAGCACGCGGCTGTAGGTGTCCTCTTCTGCCGCAACGAGGTTTGGCAGCACCATCACAACCTCCGGTTCCTGTCGATCCACTGTTCGACACGGCTTCGTGTGCGTGCTCAACAGTGCGGCGACAGATCGTGTTCCACCATTCAACGATCCACGGCCGCCCACGAACATCCGGGAAAACTACGGAAGTTAACTCGGCTGCCGCTCGATACCGTGTGGTGTGGCCACGCGGTGTGGCAGTGACGGAACGCTGACGACGTCGAGTTCGCGACCAAAACTGCTCTGGCGCAGCACGTGATCGAACGCGCACTCGCGGCGCGGGTGCCGTTTTCGTGGTGACCGCCGATGGATCCTACGGTCAGGTCAAATACCTACGGTCTGGCACGAACAACACGATGTGTCGTACGTGCTGGCCGCCCGGCGCAACGACGACGTGTTCACCACCACCGGTCGCACCGGCCGGGCAGGCGAGATCATCGCCGCGGTCCCGGCGAAGCAGTGGCGCCGCATCTCCGCCGGCGACGGCGCCCGGTGCGGGTGCCGATCGGGATCGCCTGGGCACCGGGGCGTGGGCACTGGCTGCTCGCCCGCCGATCCCTCTCGGACCCCACCGAGATCGCCTACTACATCTGCTCCGGGCCAGGCCGCACCGCTCTCACCGAACTCGCCACCGTCGCCGAGTCGCGGCGGATCGAGGAATGCTTCCAGCAGACCGAGAACGAGGCCGGCCTCGTTCTCGGCCACTACCAGGTGCGGACCTACCGCGCCTGGTACACGCACACCACCTTGCCGATGCTCGCCCTCGCCTGGCTCGCCGGTACGAAAACCGAAGCTATTAAAGGGGAATCGGTGTCACCGAACAGGGTATGATCGGATACACGCTACCCGAGATCCGGCGGCTACTCGTGCATCTGATCCTCCGCCACGCCCACCCCGACGATCACGTCTTGCTCTGGTCACGCTGGCGTAGACGCCGACAACATCAGGCCCGCGTCTGCCATTACCGAACCCGAGGGCGCTCGGCATAAGTGCCGTTGCAGTATTTTAGAGCGTGTTTTCTCATGTGGATGAAGTGGCGTGTGAGACATAATCTGGTCCGTGGCAGATGAGTTGTCACTGCGATCGGGGTGCCGGATGCGTTGTGGGAGACGGCCGAACTGCCGATTCCGCGATTCGCCGCACGCCCGCAGGGAGGTGGCAGTGCGCCGGTGGGTGATCGTGCCGTGTTGACCGCGATCGTGTACGTGCTCACCGGTGCGGACGCGCCTGGCGTCATCTGCCGCCCTCGTTCGGGGTTACCTGCCGACCACCATCGCCTGGCGCACCGGCTACCGTCGGATGACCATCCGGTACGAGCGCTGCGACGCACATTTCGCCCATTCCTCCACCTCGCCGCCGCACTAAGCTGCTTCAAGAAACTTCCCACATGAGACGAGCTCTTTAGTCGGTGGGTGCAGGTTTACCGGGCTGATTCGTGCGTAGCGGTGCCAGTTGCATCGACGGAAACCCATTCCGGCCAGCCGGCCCGCCGATTAGCGGCCATGGCCAACTCCTGTTCGGCGGGCGATGCGAACGTCTGATCCCAATGACGCAGTCGCGGCTTGGCGATGGTGGCGAACCACACTGGCGGCACCAATGCGCAGGCGAAGCATAGGAATGCGCTGGGCATCTGTGCTCCGTCCGTGCGCGGCGCAAGTTCGTAGAAGCGGTGCTTGCTGTCGAAATGGTGATCAATGTGAGTGGTGATCTCCATACCGAGGGGGCGAATAACTGCGCCGAGGTGGTTCCATGCGTGGTGCAGCTGGATGGGTGAACCGGGCACCCGGACCATGCCGTAATGCTGCAAGTAGTTGAAGCCCTCGGCCAGTAGTTTGGACAGCACCATCGCAGAGAACGCGACTGCTAGCCCGGTCCACCCAGCGAACACAACGACGGTTGTGCACAGTGCAATGATGAGACCGAGTTCGACGTACACGGCGTTGCGCGGGTGAAAGATCGACATGTCCCGCTTGCGGAGCGAACGCAAGCTGGTGAGCACACCGTCCTTCCATGCGCCGTATGACGCTGTCCAGAGGAAGGAGTAGATCACCTGCCCGCGAGGGGGTGTGTCACTGTCGGCAGCGGTGCACAGATCGAGGTGGTGAGTCAATTTGTGTCCGACGTCGCGGTTGGGATCGAGGTAGACCGTCCCGTACACCTTGGACAGGGCGACCGGAAACCAATGGCGCCTGTGCATGAGCTCGTGGGCGATGGGCAGGTTGGGCACCGCTCCGATCCAGCCGACGGAGAGCGCCATACCGAGGACTTGCAACCCATTCATGGCGCCGGATGCGCCACCGGTCCACTCTCCCAGCCGGTCGATGAACAAGGCCCATAGTGCGATCATCAGCGGCAGGTGGAGGAACAGAGGAATTTCGGCAAGAACTGGAACAGTGACACGACGGGACTTGTGATCGGGCGGCAGGAGTATGTCCAGTGTCATCAGGATCGGGAACGTCCCGATCCCGATCCAGGCCCACGATCCGCCGAGCGCCAGCCCCGCGATCGCGGCGGCGACCGTCCCTGACGTTATGTAGTACCGAAGTGCAAACATCGAATCTCCCGTTCGTTCCGTTTCTGATCGTTTTTGTTGTGACAAGCATTGTGCTACACGATGATTCGACCATTTACAAGCCTGATGTTCGGGAGGGCCTCACCTTCTACTCGCAGGCACGCTTGCCCTCCCGCACGAGATCCGCACTGTGCAGAACGATCGCCTTGTCGAATGCCTCCCGATTGCGCTCGGCAATTGCATCGACCATCGCGACGTGGACGAACACGCTGTGTCGCAGTACCTCTTCGTAACCGGGAACGAACACTGCGCGGGTGAGCCGGGCCGTGAGCAAAGCAACGATTGCCTGATGCATGCTGTCCAACACCGGAACGCGCGCGGCGGTCACCATCGTGCGATGCACTTGCATGACAGCGACGAAAAAATCGCACGGATCCACGGCGCGTTCCATACGAGACAGCTCCGTGCGCATCGAGGTGACGTCCTCGGTTGTCGCCCGATCGAATGCGATTGGCGTGAGTACGGTTTCCAGATGTACGCGTGCCTCGAACAAGTCACCTGGTGCGGGACCACCTTCGGTGAACCAGAAGTCGGTCGCACCCAGCCTTATCTGTGGTGGTTGGCTGGCAACGAAAATGCCGCCGCGGTTACCGGGCCGGACGCTCACGAGTCCGGAATCCCGCAGAATCCTCAAGGCTTCGTTGGCGATCGTCGGACTGATACCAAACCTGTCCATTAATTCGGCTCGGCGGCCCAGGTGCGTGCCTACCGCAAGATGGCCACCAAGTATCTCATCTTCCAGTTGACCTGCGACGACCTCCGCTCGTGAGCGGCGGGGACTCGAATCCGGGCTCACGGTGGTCTTGCTTTGTGCATGCACAATGGATAACTTAGAGCATGAAAGTGAGCTACGCCACTGTTTCCTCGGCCTGGGATCTAGGGTCGCAATACGCAAGGGGTTCTGATGCCAGGGTCTGCATGGACTGAGCGGCTGGCTGGCCTTCGTCCTGGTCGGTTCGATGTGCATACTCATGCCATCGATCCGGATCTACCCGACGTCGGTTCGGTGTACGGCGGCTCCTTCCCGTCCATCGAGCGCACGGGAACTCGAACGGCGCGGATGATCGTCGACGGTCGGGCCTATCGCGAGATCGACGAGCGGTGTTGGTCACCGTCCGCGCGTCTACGTGACATGGACGCCGAAGGTGTTGCCGTGCAAGTCCTGTCGCCGATTCCGGTGACACTGTGTCATGAGCAGCCGGCCGATGGCGCAGCCGAGCTCGCGAGGGTTCAGAACGACTTCCTGGCCGGCATGGTCGCCGAGGCGCCGCATCGGTTCCTGGCGCTCGGTGCGGTCCCCATGCAGGACCCGGCACGGGCCGTCGCGGAACTGACTCGATGCGTGCACGAATTGGGTTTTCTCGGCGTCGAAATCGGCACTCGTGTCGGAGATCTGGAGCTGGCGAACCCCGTTTTCCTGCCGTTCTTCGAGGCTGCATCCCAGCTCTCGGCGGTCATCCTGGTTCACCCCGTCGATCGCGCACTCGATGCGCGGCTCGGGCGGCTCGGGTTCGGTTTCGGGCTCGGTATGCCGTTCGAGACCTCGGTTGCCGCCGCTGCGCTCCTCGCGGCACGAACACTCGATGCCGCGCCGGGGGCACGCATCGTGCTCGCCCATGGCGCGGGTTCGTTCCCGGCTATCCTGCCCCGTCTGGACCGCGGGCAGCTTCTTGTCGACGCAGACATGGACGCAAGTCAGCTGGCCAGCGCCCGCGCCCGCCGCCTGTGGTGTGACTCGTTGACCTATGACGTCGCGAGTCTCGAGTTGGCGGTTGGCCGCTTCGGCACCGGTCACGTAGTGCTGGGCACGGATTATCCGTTCGCGGCGCGCGAGTGCCCGGCTGGAGCTGTATTCGACGGACTCGACACCGAGCTGCGGAGCCGCCTCGAGGGGATCAACGCCCAGGCATTATGCGCCGACGTCGGCGCAAAGCCACCCCACCTACAGCAAGAGAGGTTCCCCGCATGAGCGCATTCCTGGGTCTCGGGATTACCCACTACCCCATGATCATCGGCGCCGACAAACACATGGCCGGGATACTCCGATGGACGCTGCAAGATCCGGACATCCCCGCATCGGCGAAGGATCCCGGGAACTGGCCCGAGTCCATGGTCGCCGAGTGGTCCGACGACGACGGGACAGCCGCAGCCGCACACCATCGAAAAGCGTTGCGGGAGAATCTCGCGAAGTGCCGCGACGCACTGGACGAGTTCCAACCCGATCTGGTGATCGTGTGGGGCGACGACCAGTACGAGAACTTTCGCGAGGAGGTCGTCCCACCGTTCTGCGTGCTGGCGTACAGCGACCTCGATGTCCATCCGTTCGCCATGGTGAACGAACGGGGCAACCCCAACTTCTGGGGGTTGCCCGACGACACGACGTTCGTGCTCCACGGCGACGTCGATGCGTCCCGCTCACTGACCGACACGCTGATCAACGACGGCTTCGATATTGCCTACTCCTACCGAAAGCGCGAGGGTGCGCACTTCCCGCACGCCATCTTGAACACCCAACTCTTTCTCGACTACGACCACGTCGGCCAGGAATTCCCTTATCCGATCGTCCCGATCACGGTGAACTGCTACGGCGAGCACGCGATAGCGCGACGTGGCGGTTTCGCCCGATTCGCGGACATCGCCGAGGAGCAACTCGATCCTGTCGGGCCGTCCCCCAAGCGCTGCTTCGACCTTGGTCGTGCCATTGCCCGCGCGTACCGAGATACCGACAAACGCATCGCTTTGGTTGCCTCGTCGAGCTGGTCACACGCATTCCTGCACGACAAGGGCTGGCACATACGTCCCGACACCGACGCCGACCAGCGCCTCTACGACGCCCTGGTTGCCGGCGACTTCGACACCTGGCAGCAGATCACCGGCCGCGAGGTCGTCGACGCCGGCCAGCACGAGATGCTCAATTGGTTCTGCCTTCTGGGAGCAGTCGCCGAGCTGGGGCTGACACTGAGTTGGTCGACGCTGGTCCCCTCCGACATCTTCAACTCCAACAAATGTTTCGCAGTATACGAGGAGAAAGAATGACCGCGATCGAAACACCGCTCATCGAAGCTGCACAGCTCAACGGATCGAATTTGGTCCTGGACGAATCGGCCGAACGACGATTCCTGGTCGATCGCACAGCGATGACATCGCCCGAAATCTACGCAGCGGAGTTGAAGAAAGTGTTCGACCACTCCTGGCTCTACGTCGGCCACGAGTCGGAGATCCGCAATCGTGGTGACTACGTCCGGCGCCCGGTCGGGGGTCGGCCGGTCTTCATGGTGCGGGGAGCCAAGACCGGAGCGGTCAATGTCTTTCACAACAGCTGCACACACCGTGGCGCGGTCGTATGTCGCCAGGACAGTGGAAACAGCAAGAGTTTCCAGTGCTTCTACCACGCCTGGACCTTCAGCAGCGAAGGCAACCTCGTCGGCGTCCCGGGCCGTGATGCCTACCCGGACGATCTCGACTACGAGCAGCTGGGCCTCGCGCGGGTGGCCCGGGTGGAAAGCTACCGAGGGTTCGTATTCGCCAGCTTCGACCCCGACATCATCGACTTGGTCGAGTATCTGGCAGGTGCACGAGAGTACCTCGACTATGTGATCGACGCCCAGGGAGATCTGCAGATACTGGCCGGGACCCACGAATACGGCATGCAGGCAAACTGGAAACTCCTCGTGGAGAACAGCATCGACGGGTATCACGCCGTCCCTACCCACGACACGTATTTCAAATATCTCGCCGACCTCGGCACAGATCTGGCAGGGGGCGTGAATGGGGTGGCCCGTGACCTCGGTAACGGACACGCAGTCATGGAGTATTTGGCACCGTGGGGCCGGCCCATCGCCAAGTGGGAATCGATCTTCGGTGAAGCGGCCAATACCGAGATGGCGGCCATCCGCGCCGACCTGACCGCGAAGTTCGGCGAGGACCGAGCCGCGGTGATGTGCGACCACAACCGCAATCTGTTGATCTACCCCAACTTGATCATCAACGACATCATGGCCGTGACGGTGCGCACGTTCATGCCGACGTCGGCAACGAGCACCGACATCACCGGGTGGCAGGCGGCACCCCATGACGAGCTCCCCGAGGTTCGCCAGCGCCGCCTCGACAGCTTCCTCACATTCCTGGGCCCAGGAGGATTCGCCACCCCGGACGACATCGAGGCCCTCGAATCCTGTCAGCAGGGTTTCGCCAGTGGCGGTGTCGAATTCAGTGACATCTCGCGCGGAATGGGGCGGGATCCTCTCGCGACCGACGAGGAACAGATGCGTGCCTTCTGGAGACGGTGGCGCGACCAGATGGACGGCCAGAGACTCGACCAGATGGACGGCAAGAGACTCGACCAGAAGGACGGTCAGAGATGAGCACCGTAGTTACCACGCCACTGGCGCAGCTGACCCGCTCCGACGTCGAGGAGCTGCTCTTCCAGGAAGCAGAGTTGCTCGACGACTGGCAACTGAACACGTGGCTAACCCTGTATACCGATGATGCGCGGTACGTGATCCCGTGCACCGATGACCGGGACGCCAACCCGGCGTCGGCATTGGTGCTGATAGACGACAACCGGATGCGCATGCAGGCGCGTGTGGACCGGCTCAACAGCCGCAAGGCGCACCGCGAATACCCGCACTCCAATCTGCGGCATCTCGTCACCAACATTCGGCTCGACGCACCAGTCGGCGACGAGCTGCCGGTGCGAGCGTCGTTCGCCGTGTGGCGTTTTCGAGCAGGACGCGAAACGGTCTACGTCGGCCGCTACCACTACCGCCTCGTCCTGTCCGACGGTCAGCTTCTCATTCGCTCCAAGAGGGTCGAACTCGACATGACCGCGCTGCGCCCGGCCAGTGACGTCGCCGTGATCCTATGACCACAACCACGGAGCGGCGACAGGTCGCGGTAGTCACGGGTGCGGCAACCGGCATCGGATTCGGCATTACCCAGCGCCTGCTCGACGACGGCATCACGGTCGTCATGGCAGGACTGGATGTGGAGCTTCTGGAAAAGGCGCGTGCCCGGTTGGGTGTTCTGAACCGCACGGATACGTTCGCCGGTGATCTGTCGGCACCGGGGGTTTCCGAGGCGATGATCGAATCGGCCAGAACCCACTTCGGGCGGATCGATATCCTCGTCAACAATGCCGGCGGTGGTCTGATCGCGCCGACCCTGGAGCACACCGAGGAAACTCTGCAGGCCACCATCGACCGGAACCTGTGGACGACGCTGCGCTCGACATTGGCCGTGCTCCCGTCCATGGTGAACCAGGGTTACGGCCGGATTGTCAATATCGGTGCCGAGTCCGTCCGAAACGGACTCACCGACCACGCGGTATACAACGCCGCCAAGGGCGGGGTGCACGCCCTGGCCACCGGATTGGCCCGCGAATTCGCCCGTCACGGCATCACGGTCAACGTGGTCGCGCCGTCGTACACGCGAACCGACGAGATCGACGCGGCTATTGCTGGCGGACGGATCGGGCCGCGGTTTCGTAAAGTGCTCGACGACGCAACGTGTCTCATCCCGATGGGCCGGGGGGCAGAGGTGGACGAGATTGCGGCGGCGGTGGCGTTTCTCGCGCGGGAGGATTCGCGATTCATCACTGGTCAGATCATCAGCGTCAACGGCGGAAGCAGCATGAGTTGACCACCGTAGACAACGTCGACTCGGCGGCCCGCCGCCTCGTACCGCGTCGAACTCCCGGGTGCCGTGCAAGCTGGTGCGGGACTTGTTCGCAGTGGGCGATATTCGCAGGTGCCTATGCCGCGCAGAGCGCAGTGATCAACGCTCGCTTGGTGGCTGGTCCGCGGATTGTGGGGACGCAAGATTGGGCTGACCAATCCAAATGTGCAGTCCCAGCTCGGCGTCGATCGTGGCAAACATTTCCGGGTGACAGCACAACTGCGACCTTTTTGCGTTGCAGGATGCCGCCGACGACCTCGTCCGCCCGCTACAGAACCGCGCCGTCCAGGTCGACCGGGAAACCCCTCACGTTCAGGTACGAGCGTGTACTCAAGCTTTCTGCGGCACGCCGAGAAAGCTGCATCTACGTACCGTCTCGACACCCGAGACATCCTCTTTGGAGGTCCGGCGGCGCTGACTTGTCGGTGGCCAGGAAGACATGATCGTCGACGCCGCGCTAGATCTCGCCAAAGCAGCAGCAGCAGCAACAGCAGCAGTAGCAGTAGGAGCATCCTGAGATGACACATACCGACCTCCACACGTCTGATCCAGCCATCGGCGCGCACATCGTCGTCGGTGGAATCACCACGAACTACCTCGACGCCGGCGACGGTGGCGGCACGCCGGTGGTCCTGTTACACGGCTCGGGACCCGGTGTGTCCGGGTACGCGAACTGGCGGCTGACCATACCGACCCTTTCAGCCACGCGCCGGGTCTTGGCTCCGGACCTTGTCGGGTTCGGCTACACCGAGCGACCGGACGGGCACCACTATGTGATGGATACCTGGGTCGGGCAGGTCGAGGATTTCGTGGATGCAATGGGCCTTGACAGCTATTCATTGGTCGGTAACAGCTTCGGGGGTGCCCTCGCCCTGAGAATAGCGACTAAACATCGAGACCGGGTCCAACGTTTGGTCTTGATGGGCAGTGTGGGTGTGCCGTTCGAGATCACGGCCGGCCTTGAGGAGGTGTGGGGTTATGAGCCGTCGGTGGAAGGGATGCGCCGCGTGTTGGACTATTTCACGTATAACCGTGCTTTGATCGATGACGACCTCGCCGCCGCGAGATACCGGGCCAGTATCCAGCCAGGGTTCCACGAGTCGTACGCCGCAATGTTTCCTGCTCCCCGTCAACGCTGCCTCGACGCGATGGTGACAGACGACGACGCCATCCGCGCCATTGCATGCCCCACGTTGATCGTGCATGGACGCGAGGACGAAGTTATCCCTGCAGCGACGTCTCATCGTCTTTTCGAGCTGATACCCGATGCACGGCTGCACATGTTGGGACGATGCGGTCACTGGTCCCAGATCGAGCATTCGGCAGAGTTCAACCAGCTCGTGGCTGGGTTCCTTGCCGCGGGTGACCGTTGACCGAAATCTCAGCCCGTTGCGCACAACCCATTCACCGGACGAGAAGGGAAGATGAACATGGCACGCTTCTTCGGCCGTGGCCGTGGCCGCGGGCCGTCGGAACCGCGCACCGTCACGATATCCCCGACAGGAAGAGTGTTCGAAGCGCCGGGTACGGAGTCGATCCTGAACGAGGCTCTGGCCGCCGGTATCCCCTTCCCCTACAGTTGCACTGTGGGTACGTGCGGGACCTGCAAATCCAAACTCATCCGTGGCAGAGTTCGCGAAATCGTCTATCCCGAAATTGCTCTCACCGCTGAAGAGCTGAGTGACGGCTATATCCTCTGCTGCCAGAGTGTCGCACGCACGTCCCTCGACTTGGATGTCGCCGGCCTCAGTGAGATGCCGGACCATCAGTTGGTCACCGCGCAAGGCACTATCTCGGCTCAGCGATCGTTGATGCACGACGTCACGGAAATCGTTGTCACATTCGACAGTGACTTGGAATATTCGGCGAGTCAATATGCCGAACTGCGACTCGCCGACGTTACGGGTCCACGATCGTACTCCTTCGCCGAGGCCCAGTCCGACGTCGACCACCGAAGGGTGACGTTCTATGTGCGCCACGTTCCCGGTGGAGAGTTCACGGATTGGTTGTTCTCCGCGGATAGGGTGGGAACAGAGCTCAGCGTGGCGGGTCCCTTTGGCGACTTGTGGCTTCGTCCATCGGAATCGCCGATACTGTGCGTAGCAGGCGGCAGTGAGTTGGCTCCGATCAAGGCGCTGCTGGAGGAAGCCAGTCGACACGGTTGCGATCGCGAAGCTGTATTGGTGTTCGGTGCGAGAGCACAGCAGGATCTCTACTGCCTGAACGAGATAGACGATCTCAGTACGTCGTGGACGGGATCGTTCGCATTTCAGCCGGTCCTATCGCAGGAGTCACCGGACTCGGACTGGACGGGTGCTCGTGGGCTGGTTACCAGTGTGCTTTCGGGTCTGTCTCGCGAGTTCTTGAATTCGTGTCACGTGTACACCTGCGGTCCTCCGGTCATGATCGATGCATTGGAAGACGCATTCCGTGAGGTGCGCAGCGGGTCGAAGTACTTCTATGTGGATCGATTCGTGACCCGTATTTGCCGTTGCCGCCCAGTCGGTCTGAGCCGAACCGAGCTGCAGGTCGTTTCTTGTGATGAAAGAAACGATTTCGGTTATACCGGGGGCCCGCGTTGCAAAGCCAGCGGACTGTGACGCGAATTCGGCCCGGAAGGCCTCGCCAACTACCAACAACTGCAATCGATCTACTACCCCCGCCTAAACGCATCCGCAACCTGCGACAGCACAGAGCCTCTCATCTGTTGAGCCCAATCAGAATCTAGGAGAAATCTGCTATGAAGACTCGCGCCGCCGTCCTGTGGGATCGTGAAAAGGAATGGACCGTCGAGGAGATCGAGCTGGACCCGCCGAAGGCCGGTGAAGTGCTGGTGAAGATGGGTGGCAGTGGCCTCTGCCATTCCGACGAGCACGTCCGATCCGGAGATCTGCCGTGGCCATTGCCGATGATCGGCGGCCACGAGGGTGCAGGAACGGTCGAGGAGGTCGGCCCCGGCGTCGAAGGGCTGAGAGCTGGGGATCGGATCATTTTCGGATTCATCCCGGCGTGCGGGCGGTGTGCCGCGTGCTCGGCCGGAATGCAGAATCTCTGCGAGCTGGGAGCATATCTCGGCACCGGGACCCAGATTTTCGATCACACAGCACGTCATCACGGACGTGGTCAGGACTTGGGGTTGATGTGCTTGCTGGGAACTTTCGCCGAGCATACGGTCGCGAGCGAAGCCAACTGCATCAAGATCGATGACGACGTCCCGCTCGACACCGCCTGCCTCCTTGGGTGTGGCGTGATCACCGGGTGGGGTGCTGCCGTCAATACCGGCGAGGTCGGCGCGGGCGACACAGTGGTGGTGGTCGGTGCGGGTGGCATCGGGATCAACGCCGTACAGGGCGCGGCCCTTGCCGGTGCGGAGCACCTCGTGGTCGTCGATCCGGTCGAGTTCAAACGAACAAAAGCAATCGAACTCGGCGCAACTCATGCTGTCGCTACCAGCGAGGAGGCCACGGCCCTGGTCAGCGAACTGACACGCGGGAAGATGGCCGATGTCATCGTCAACGCCATGGGCGTGGGGTCCGGTGACCAGATCGGCATGAGTTTGGCGATGGCCGGCAAACGTGGACGTGTCGTGGTGACCAACCTTCATCCCGTCACGGAGACTCAGGTGAATATGAGTGCGCTCGACCTTGTTCTGTACGAAAAGCAGCTTCGCGGTTCGCTGTTCGGTTCAGCGAATCCCCGAGCTGACATTCCTCGGTTCTTGGATCTGTATCGCAATGGCAAGCTCAAGCTCGATGAGCTCGTCACCACGAGGTACTCCTTGGACGAGGTGAACGTCGGCTATGAAGACATGCTCGCAGGTCGCACCATGCGGGGTGTCATCTCCTTCTAGTCCGAATTTGGTCGGAGACAGACGAATCAAAGTCGTGGACAGTAGGACAATGCCAAACATGGTTGAGGTGGGTCCCCATTATCGTCCTCGTGCTGGGCGGACAGCGGGCGGGGTCGGGCATCGCTGTGTGTCCCGTATTGCTGGCGCTTGAGGTGTTCCCTCCTCACGATCCGAAGAAATGGACGGTACGAAACGGGGCGATCATCGAAACCGGTGGCCAAGTCATCCCCCGAGTCTGTCAGCGTCCGATCGCAACAGAGTGAGCAGGAAATGACTTATGTAATCACGCAGGCCTGCTGCAACGATGCGTCATGCGTCGCTGTCTGCCCGGTCGACTGCATTCATCCGACGCCCGATGAGGCGCCGTTCATGACTACGGAAATGCTGTACATCGATCCCGCGTCGTGCATCGATTGTGCAGCGTGTGTCTTCGAATGCCCGGTGGACGCCATCGTCTCCAGCGACGATCTCGAGGACGACGCCAGGCCGTACCTGGATATCAACGCGTCGTTCTACACCAAGTACCCGATCGGTTCTGGCGGTGCTGCGCAGCCGAATTCGCCGAAGAAGGAGTTTGACTTCTCATCCTTGCGCGTCGCCATCGTCGGTTCGGGCCCTGCTGGCAGCTACGCGGCGGGAGAGCTGCTTAGGCGCCGTGGCGTGGAGGTGAACATGTTCGACCGCCTTCTCACGCCTTATGGACTGATCCGATCCGGAGTTGCCCCGGATCACCCGGGGACAAAAGCCATTACCGATGTCTTCCGATCCATGGGTACTATGCAGGGCTACCAGCTGCACCTGGGAGTCGAGGCAGGCAAGCATCTCAGCCATGACGAACTTCTTCGCCACCATCATGCGGTGATCTACGCTGTCGGTGCATTGAGTGACCGGCATCTGGGCGTGCCCGGTGAGGATCTGCCCGGCTCGTATGCGGCAACAGAGTTTGTTGCGTGGTATAACGGCCACCCTGACTACGCCAATCGCCAGTTCGATCTGTCGAGCGAGCGTGCGGTAGTCATCGGCAACGGAAACGTGGCTCTGGACGTCGCCCGCATCCTTGTTTCGGACGTTGATCAGCTCGACCTGACCGATGTCGCGGATCACGCGATTGCGGCATTGCGTAACAGCAACATCCGAGAGGTCGTGATTGTTGGACGACGAGGGCCCGCGCAGGCCGCCTACACGACCCCGGAGTTCCTTGCTCTGAGATCACTTCCCGACGTCGATATCGTCATTGACTCTGCACACGCCGACCTCGATCCACACAGCCAGCGGTGGATCGATTCGGGCGAGGCCGAGCCCTCGGTCCGAATCAAGGCTGAGCTTGCCCATGAGATGTCGAGCGCCCGCCTGAAAGATGCGAAAAGAAGAATCGTGTTCCGCTACCTCGAGTCCCCTGTCGAAATACTAGGCGAGGAGCGTGTGGCCGGTGTCCGGGTCGTACGCAACGTACTCACGGAGGATAGTGATGGATCACTGCGCCCCGAGGCATCTGATCAGTTCGAGACCATCGAGGGGGGATTGGTCTTGCGATCGATCGGTTACCGCGGCACCGCAATCGCGGGCGTGCCCTTCGACGAAGCACGCGGTACATTCCCAAACACCGGCGGCCGCGTCATAGACCCTGAAACAGGCGATGTCGTCACGGGAGTGTATGCAACAGGGTGGATAAAGCGAGGTCCTTCGGGTGTGATCGGAACAAACAAGAAGTGCGCAGCGGACACAGTCGAGGCACTGCTTGCAGACTTCGAGAAGGCGCAACTTGTCACACCTGTGCAGGATCAGGCTGCTCTCGTTTCACTAGTACGTGAACGGCAGCCAAACGTCGTCGATTTCGATGGCTGGACTCGGATAGACAAGGCGGAGAAGGCAGCTGCCGGTACTCGTCAACGATCCAGAGTTAAGTTCGTCGATGTTGACAGCATGCTCGCCGCCGCTCGCGGGAACAGATGATGAAAGAGGGATATTCCGAGTAACCGAAACGGCTATATATCGAATGATGAGTCCGTGTTTGACGGACTTCCTGGAGTTCTCGGACGACTGTGATCCGTTGGTGCTGCCATGGTGATGGCCAGCCGGTACCGAATCGTGTTGGGCGAGCCGGACCGTGCCGAACTTGAGCGGCGGGTGCGGGCCGGCAACACCCCGCAGAAGGACGTGTTGCGCGCATTGATCGTGTTGCTGGCCGCCGACGGCGCGGCGAACGCGCCCATCGCCGACGAGCTCGGTATCTGTGTCGACACCACCCGCAAATGGCGGTCCGGTTCTGCGCGAAGGGCATCGGAGCACTCGCGGATGCGCCCGGTTCGGGGCGTTCGCCGAGGTACACGCCCACCGAGGCGGCCCGAGTGAATCGGTGGGCGCGCGAATTGCCCGCCGCGCATGGGCTGCCGCTCTTGAGGTGGAGCGTGTCGGAGCTGGCCCGCCAGTTGCTCGCCGATGGAATCGGCGTCCTCGGTGTCGACGGTGCGACGCTGGCTCACCCAGGACGCACTCACGCCCTGGTAACACCAGACGTGGATCTTCATGCGCGATCCCGACTTCGAGGTCAAAGCCACCCGCGTGCTCGACCTGTATGCCCACACTTGTGACGGCGCACCGTTAACATTCGCCACGCGGCACCGGACACGGGGTGCGGACGAGTACGTGATCTCCGCCGATGAGAAGCCCTCCATCCAGGCCCGTGACCGCTGCCATGCCACCGCTCCGGCTGGTCCGCGGCGGCCGATGCGGGTCAATCACGACTACCGTCGTCGCGGCGCGCTGGCGTATCTGGCCGCCTACGACGTGCACCACGCCTGGGTATTCGGGCGCTGCGAGCAGTCCACCGGCATCGACCCCTTCACCCGCCTGGTCGACCAAGTCATGACCGCCGAACCGTACGCGTCGGCCAAGCGGGTGTTCTTCATCGTCGACAACGGGTCCTCGCAGCGTGGCCAGGCCGCGAGCCGCGCCCACGCCATGTTGAGGGCCCGATCGTATGGGCGGGGATCTGGTGGGACTGTCTCATCGCTGGGAATGAAATCTGGCAAGTCGCCGATCGTCATGCGCTACTCGACACTCCTCTGCTATAGGTTGCACTCGTGGTAGACACAGCATCGCATCAGGTCCAGACCATATGGTCGGAGTGTGCTGAACACGCGATAGTCGAGCATTGCGACAATCCTCAGATGAGTGGCCCATGGAGTTTGACATGGACTGCCTATAGGCGAACCCGACAAAATCTATGTAGGTGGTGAACACTCCGTTCGGATTCCTGTTGCACAGGCGGAAAGGTTGCGGTCAGCTGGCCTGAGCTGGGCGATGCTGGAACCCCGACTGGACGCGGAGGAACTATTCGAGGGCTTACTTATCGACGCAGCCCGAGCAGCCACCAATCCGCGCTTCGGCGAGAACCCGCTTTTTAGCCCGAATGGCACGTACTCCATCGTTACCGGACCTATCGGAGGGATGTACTTGGCCAAGGGGCCGTTGATTCTCGGAACCAACTGCGTAATCGGGCATGCAGAGGTGGCGACCGAAGATGCAATCGCCGAAATGGGGCGAGCCGCAACCAGACTCCTCGGAGGCTTCAGGTTCCCCAGCGATACGGTCTGGTCGGAACCTCTATCCAGGCCACCGCCGGGACAGGGTGATGGGCTGGCGATCCAGCACCACCGCGCTCGGCGGAGAGCTTGGCCCCTGATCGGCGGGGCTCTGGGTGGCCGGTACCTGCGTCAACTGGGCTCCATCGAGGACCTGATGAACTTGTCCTTCGACACCGTGATGGAGATCGTGGCGCCGCTGCACCGCCACGTCGATGTCCGGGCCGCGAGTCGGCCGCGCCTCGACACCGATCTGCTCTACTCGGTCTCGTTTCGGCGACTCATCACGGTGTTCCGTTCGTCTTCACAACGGTGCATCTGCCGGCGAGGATCGCTGCGCCGCTGCTCGATGCTCCGGAGTTGGCAGCCGGGGCAGCGAGCCCGTCTACTCTGATCGGCTACCGACAGGTCGTAGCGGTAGCCGGCGTCCTGGTCGGCGGCGGTGAACGGGTCGGGCAGCATCGCCAGCCACTTCCGGTGGGGGGCCGTGGCGTTACGCGACGGCGAAACACCTTCGGGAGTGCTCCCGGTCGGTGCGCCGGGCGGCGCTGACACGGCGGCTGGCCGATCCGGCCCGCGTCGGTAACCGACCGGGCGTAGTACCGCTCGAAGTCCGCGACCGCACGGCGCCGGGTGCACTCAGTCGATGCGCGTGAAGCATTCGGTCGCCGGGGTGAAACCGGGGCGGGTGAGCATGTCGATGTCCGAGCAGCCGTCGGGCCCGTAGACCACGGAGTCGGTGTGCCAGATGAGGTGGACGTGTTCGCAGCCGTGATCCCGGATCAGGTATTCGTAGTGCTTCAGTGCGACAAGTGTTTCATCATTCATTGCCTCGACTCCCTGCTCGGGTTCGGGACACCCTGACGATCCTCGTGTTGCGGTTGCATTACACCACCCAGATATGTAGTAAATGCTATAGGAAAGCTAGTGCCACCGACCAATCCCGCCTCCGCGGTATGCACAGCCGCCGACGTCCATCCCCATGCCGACGCGATACCCGGCCGGTCATCCAGGCACACTCGCACCGACTCGGCGGGCTGCCAACCCCGTCGGGAACGGAAGGAGCAGCCCCGGCTGGTGTCGTGATGGAGGGCGATGCCGCGCCGGGGTAGACCAGGCAATGCTGACGACCAGTCATCGGGACGTGGAATAGGCGCCCTGTGCTGCTCGCTGCGTCCGCAGCGGTTTGCTTGGCCGCCAGCATCATTGGATTCGTTGCTGCCGTTACGAAGGGCAAGAAGGATTGGGGACGCGCTCTGCGTGGTATCGGACCTCGGTGCACTGGCGTCGCGACCGACTACTGGCCGGCAGCCGGGGGCCAGGTCAGTGGGGGAGGACCTCGTAGCCGTCGTCGAGCGGCACTTCGATGGCTTGTTCGATGCGGTCGGTGTAGGGGGTGTCCCAACTGCCCGGTTCGATGGACGAGAAGTCGTCGATGTCATCACTGTCGACCACGAGTCGGGTCTGTTCAAGGCGGTCAGCATCAGGCACGTCTTCGAAGGGGTGGGGTGTCATCGGCGGTGTCCGTTCTTCGCTCGGAGTTGGTCGTTGTCTGTGCTGAGCCGGGGTGTTGTCTGCGGTGAGGCGGTCGTTGTCGGTGCTCAGGCGGGTGTTGTCTCGGGAGAGTTTGCCCGGTGCGGTGTTCGAGGTCGAGGATTTGTCCGATGCCGACCGGGTTGACGCCGTCGTCGATCAGTTCGGGGATCCGGCGCAGCCGGGCGATGTCGTAGTCGCTGTAGCGGCGGGTGCCGCCATTGGTGCGAGTGGGGGTGACAAGACCGTACTGCTCGTACAGGCGCAGGGCGGAGATTCCGAACCCGGAGAGTTCGGCGGCGACGGAGATCCCGTATAGCGTCCGCCGGGACGGAGCATTCGAATCCCCGTGCGCTAGCGCCATGCTGGGCGATTCGGCACTCATCACGGGCCTCCAATCGGGAATTTTCTCGTCTTCCTTCTTGTCATGTTCTACGACGGCTGTTGTACTAAATCTGCAGTATCTGCCGCAGGTTAGCTGTCACAGTTTGAGATTCTTCTGGAGGTGGTCATGATGTTGATGCGCACCGATCCGTTCCGCGATCTGGAACGACTCGCCCAGCAGGTTCTCGGCACCGCGGCCCGGCCGGCGGTGATGCCGCTCGACGCCTGGCGCGACGGCGACCGGTTCGTCGTCGAGTTCGACCTCCCCGGGGTCGAGGTGGACTCCCTCGATCTCGACGTCGAACGCAATGTGGTGACCGTGCGCGCCGAACGTCCCGTCCTGGACGAGAACAAGGGGATGGTGGCCTCGGAGCGGCCGCGGGGTGTGTTCAGCCGGCAGTTGTTTCTGGGGGAGAACCTCGACACCGACAAGATCGAGGCGAACTACGACGCCGGCGTGCTGCGGTTGACGATTCCGGTTGCGGAGGAGGCGAAGCCGCGCAAGATCGAAATCAGTGGAAACGGGCACCAGCAGGCAATCAACGCCTGATGCCACCCAGCTGTGGGAAGGGGGTGATGACGATGGCATGGGTGGAATTTGCTCCCACGGATCTCGAGCCGACCGAGTGTGAGGTGTGGCCGTGGCACGAGCTTGAGTATGCGATGTTCGTGGCCGATTCGGATCGCATTCTCGCCGATGCGCTCACGCCGCGGCCCGTTGTCCTGCTCGAACAGGTGGGCTGCAGGTGCACCGATGCGGCGCACCCCCACCCCGACTGGGACGCATCGTGGGGTCCTGCCCCTGCACCGGTGGGGGAGATCCGGGCCAAGCAACGTTCGCCTCCAAGCGCGGGCGGAGCAGAGCTCGCCTGCTTTCCGCGGTGGTGACCACAAGGATCTTAAGAACGAAGCCGGTGATTTCACACTGACAGTCGAATACCATGTCTCATGCCGTCGGCGGGCATCGATCGATGCCGTCACTTGTCTCAAAAAATGCGCACTCCCAGCGCTCTCGTCGACGCGACCGTTGCCCGTCCACGGCTCATTCGAGGATGGGGAACACCTGTGTCGAGCCTTCCGTGAGCCGTATCCGGCACTGGCACCGACCGACCGGCAGCAACGGTCCGGTGCACGGCCGAGCCGGCGAAAACCAGGCTCACCCGTGAACCCGCTCGACACGGTTCCTCCCAACACAGGAGCGCGCTCCGGCGCCACGGCGGACCGTCCGGAGCGCGCTTATTCATGGACACGCCGACGATGGTTGCCGGGAAAACCTACTACCAGGTCCTGGGTCTGCGCCCGTCCGCGCCGCAGGCCGAGATCACCCGCGCTTATCGCCGCAATCTGCACGGGCTGTATCCCGACACTCGTAACGGCGCCGCCCGGTGCCGGTGAGCAACTCCAGAAGGTGCTGGCCGCCTACGCGGTACTGCGTGACGAGCACCGGCGTGCCCAGTGCGACCGCACCACCTGTCTCTGGACGAACCGCGGCACACCACCACGGTGGCATAGGACTACGGCGGCCCAGGACCTGTACCCATCCCGGTTCGGCGGGTACGACATCCCGCAGAGGTCCCGCCGATATGGGCGGGGCAGCCCGTTATTGACCACCGCGACTACGGACAGGCACAGCTGAGGCTCTCAACTGGCAACGGGATCCCTTCGCAGGGCTGCCGCGGCCGACGTGGCACATCCCGGACAGAGAACGGTCTCGCCGGTGACCCACCCGTTCAGCCGGGCCACAGCGGCGGCAATGGATCGATGGCCCTCGCGCGATCGAAACGGTCGATCACATCGGTTGCACCGAAACACACACTCTGGTCCGCTCACTGGGCGCCGCCCGGGCGTCATGTCGTCGCGGTCCGATCGCCGAAGAGCACCTGGCGCCACCAATCCGTCAACGGACTCGGCTCCGGCCAGCGAACCGGCTCGTCGATCGGGAGCGGAGCTTCGGTGCCTCGCTCGTCGACATCGGGAATATCTCGATTATTTTCGCGCACAGCAGTACACCTCCCCTCGAGCCACGCGCCCCACGACGCGGGCGCGGCCACTGTGCACTGACCAAATTAGCATTCACCTTTTGATGAGTGCCAGCATTTCTGCGGGCTCGGCGATGATTCGCCGACTGATTACGTGAGGACATCTCTCGACTAGCACTCTCATGGCCGCAGTGCTAAATTATGTGGTGCCGAAGTGACAGGCACGCCGAGTTATGCTGGGCGCGAGCATCAATCGATCATGCCTCCGCTGTCGACGGTCGCCACCATGAGTGTCGTCGATGTGGTGACTGAGCTGTTGCCGTCGGGGCCCGGAGTCCGCGCCGCGGGTCCCTCGGTATGTGACCGCGGCTCGGTGCCCCACCGACGCCTGCCGCCCTGGTCGAGTGAGTGAAGGAGGATCATGCCCCATACCGTGCATCCGCATATATCCGACGCTGCGCGTGATCTGCGCGAGAAGCTGTGGGTACGCAAAGCCCCGAAGCTGTTGGGCCCGTATCTGTCCGATACGGCGATCATGCTCGGTGCGCTGTCCATCGTCACGTTCTGGGCGTTCGGAGTCGGTGTCGCCCTCGGTGTGGGCGCAGTCGTCGCAGGCATCGTCGCTGCCCGGCAGCCGGACGTCCAGGACAACGAGTCCGCATCACTGAAGGCGTTGCTGGGAATGCTCGCCGGGGTCTTCGGCATCGTCGCGGGCGTGATCTTCCTGGCATCGGCGCTCCCGAACCTCTAGCCCGCACCGCACACGGCGTCCGCACGAGCCGTACCTCGAGCGGACGCCCGTGCCGCACAATCGAAGGAACTCTTCCAGTGACCGACTCCCTCAGCACTGTTCGTGATTCGCAACCACGCACAGCTATCGCCGACCCCGCCGTACCGCCAGGTTGGGACGGCCACCGCCAGGCAGGTGGCCCAGCTCGACGGCATCACCGCGGTCGTGGAGGCCGCGTATGTGCGGGGGTTGCTGCGCTCGGACGAGTACAGACCGTCGATGGGATGACGCTCCGTGACACTGTCCACGGGTCAGTGCCGATCGGGGGTTTCTCTCCCACGTGTGGGAGTTCGTTGGCGGTGACGGCGGCAGTGGCAGGGTTGGCCGCCGTGCCAGGTCGCGCATCCGCGCGTGTTCAGAGGTAGTCGACGTGGGCGCTACGGGCTATGGGACAAGCGCTCTGAACTTGAGAGCTGACGCGTGTGCGGCCTCCGACGGCCGGCTGACAGAAATTCGTCTTGTCCTACCACACAGGAATCGGCGGGAAGAACGGCCACGTTGTCGACCACAAAGGTCTGACTCTGCCGCACAGACGGCCTTGTCGGCGTTCTTCCCGCCCCACTCCAGGCGTTGTTCAGTGGCCTCCTGGCTGAGATCAGCGGCTGGATTCTTCTATTTGAACCGCCTCGGAGTCTTCTACGTTCTCCGGTGTGGACTCTAACTCTTAGTTCGAGTCCCGTCGGCCGCCCTCTCTGACGAAGTAGAGAATGATGGCGCCCAGTAGTGGCCCGGCGGACAGCGCGGCGAAGGCGGCGAAGAACGAATGCGTCGAGGCGAACACCGCGCCGATCGCCAGGGGCACCAAGGTGCTTGGCACTTACTCGTCTGCACCGATCGTCGATCCGCTTGCGGGTCCAGCCAGCGATCGCCGAGGGGCTCTCCCACCGTTCTGTTTCGATCATTGGTGGTTCGAAGACATGAACCCTCCGGCCGGTCGGGCGGCAGGAAGATCCCGAGCCATCCCCGCGTTCTCCTACGGCGCGCCAGCCCTGCAAGAAGCCTCGGGTCGGGCCTGTCGGGTCACGAGATCGCCGTGGTCGCGAGGGCGGCCGGGGGACCGCGCGGGTTCTCCTTACGTGGGCGGCTGGGGTACGGCTGTTCCTTGTCCGTGCTCGGCCGCGCCCGTGCTGCTCATGGTGCCGGTTAGTTCGGGTCGGTGACGCGGTCGCGGCCGACGAGTTCGTTTTCGATGTCGGCGAGTCGGTCGAGGGCGAGGTCGCGGTCGGGTGCGCCGCTGGGGGTTTCGCCGGTGACGATCGAGGTGAACCAGTCGCCGTCGAGGGTGAGTGTGTAGACGGGCCGGTGTGCGGCGGCGCACTCGATGACGGATGCCCTGGCGGCGTCGATCAGTTCGGTGGCTGCGGTGCGGAGGTCGAGGGCGGCACCGGTCTGGGTGGTCATGTCGTCTTCGGCGGTGGTGGTGGTGAGGGTCCAACTGATCATGGCGGCGCCTTCTCTCGGTGTGTGGTTGCGGGTGGTTGAGGTGTGAGTATGCCGGGGAGCTCGGACGTGTCGCCGGGGCCGGCTGGTCCGGGTCCGGTGGAGGATCCGGGCCTGTGGATTGTCAGCGGCAGGGCACAAGCCGTCGCCCGGCGGTTCATGCGGGCGTTGCCCCGCCGTCGGTTCTCGCGACTGCGAGTTTGTGGGCGTGGGCGTGGGCGTGGGCGTTGCGAGCGGTGTGATGGAGCTGTTCATCCCTTCGGTGTCGAGGATTCGGAAAGTGCTCGATCGCTGGCCGGTCCACACCCGGGAAGGCCCCGACGTCGGTACCGTCGATCCCCGTGAGCACCAAGGCGCAGCGGCGAGCCGATCGGGCGCTGGTCGCCGCCTACCACGAGGCTCGACTGGGTGAACTGATCGAGCATGTCGCCGCCGAGGTCGACCGCTACCGGGCCGGCGACGCCGACGCCGACACCGTCGATGAGGCCCTGCACCACTACCACCGCGCGGCCCAGAATTTGTGGAAGTTCTGCTGGTCCGGGTCCGGCGTCCAGATCGAGTTCACCGCGCGGGCCCTGGAAAGGCTCGCGGCCGACGGCGAGACGATCGACTGGTGGGAACGGGCCACACCTCGCCGCCAGCAGTAGAGGCCTGCGGCGGGGGCATACTCGGATCGAGGGTGACCCCGACCGGATCCACATCCGCGATCGCGACACTTTTCGTCGGCGTTGAGATGATCGATGTCATGGTTGTGAGCGGACTACCCGATCTGGATGTCGCACGAGTGCTGCGATACTGCGCGACGGTCCGAGCGGGGGCCAGGCTCGCCTGACACCACGGCAGTGTGAACCCTGGGTAAACGCTCCGCACAGGAAGCCCGCGGCGGTCGATACGTCCGGGAGGCGTCTGCGAGGCTGGACGGACCGCCGCAAAGACATTCGGAGTCCCATGAGCACTCACCGAACACACAGCGAGCCCCGTACCGCCGGTTCCCGGATCGGCACGTCTCTCCTTTGGCTGGGCGGCGGCCACCCGAACGAGATCACCGAACCCACCGAGCGCACCACGTACCAGGTCACCGGGCTGGTCGTGCTGGTCAACGGACTGCTCGCCGGGCTGGTCGCGACCATGGCCGCCGCCACGACGTCGTGGCCGGTCCTCGCACTGCTGCCGTTCACCCTGATCTGCGGTCAGCTGGTGGGCGCTTTGGCCCGCACCCTTGCCGGCGGGCGTCAGGTTCGGTGGTACGGGTTGGTGGGCCGCGCGGCGGTTGCGTTGTTCGTCGGGGCGGTGCTCGGTGAGCTGGCCTTCCTCGGCATCGCCGCCGGATCGATCGAACCGGGTGCTCGATGACCGGGCCGCCGCGCAGGTCGCCGCGGTCCCGGCGGTCGTGCGGTCGGCGCAGACCCTGGACCAACTGCGGGCCCAGCGGGCCGGTCTCGACGAGTCGGTGCGAGACGCCCGCGCGCGGCGCGACGAAGCGCTCGTCGTCGCCCGCTGCGAATTCAACCGTCCCCGGCCTGCCCGCCGGAGAAGATCACCGGTGTGCCCGGCGCCGGACCCGAGACCCGTACGGCCAACGAACTACTCGCCGACGCCCAGCAGGTACTCGCGACCGCCCTCGCGACCCGCGACCGCGACGCACCTGGCCTCGACGCCGAAATTGTGCAGGCCGCCGACGGTCTCACCGCCGCACAGACCGCGGCGCCGTCGGACGTCGACCGCGGCCTCGGCGCGCGGTGGACGGCGATGCACGACTACACGGTCGGCCACACCGGCGCGTTGATCCTCCGGCTGGCCACCATTGCCTTCTTTGCGGTGCTGAGCCTGCTGCCGCTGGTGCTGAAGCTGTGGCGCGGTGAAACCGAGCAGGATCGCCGCGACGTCGCCCGCGCCGAGCGGGAGCGGGCCGAACGCGAGGCCGACATCGCGATCGCCGTCACACGGGCGCAGGTGAGGACCGCCACCGAGACCCTTCGGGCAGAGCAGCAATTGGCCGCGACCCGTCTCGCCGCCGAGCCGAGACCGCGATCGCGCGGGAACAGCAACGGCGACGGGTCGTGGCGGCGCACGGCGGAGACCTGACGGCACTATCGCACGCATTGCGTTCGCCGGGAGATTTCACCGAACCCACGCCACTGGCGGAGCTGACCGCGGCGGCGCTCGCTGTGCCCTCCGCCGCCGACGAGCCCACGGCCCAATCGCAGACCGACGACACCGAAACCGAGAACCTGCCTTGCCGGTCGACTCGGCGCCAGTCGAGCAGCGCCGAAGCGGGCCAATCGGCGTGCTGCCCGCCGCTCTGCCGCTGGGCAATCCGATACCGGACATCACCAAGGCGGTCACTGGAATGATCCGCCCGTTCGTGCCACCGATCCTCGCCCGGGCGGTCGGCCATCCACGGCGGACCCTCGTCGAGGAAGTTGAGGAGGTGAACGTCAGCTACACCCGGCGCCGCACGGTGACCGTGGACGAGCAGCAGAGCACGTCGACGCCGGTCGGCGAGCCGACCGAGGCGGGTGCCGAACAGTCGCCACCCACTCGGGTGAGCGCGACCCGGATGGCCGAGCCCTCGCAGACCGGGTCGGGGTCCGCATGGCTGCCGGACTCGCTGGATGCGGCATCGGACAACCTCTCGCACACCCTCGGCGGGGCGGCCCGCTGTGACGCCTTGACCGCACGGAAGGGGCCGCGGGAACTGCCGCCGGGCGAGTGAGGCGGGCGCGGGAAGTTCGGCCGACACTGGGCCGCTGACGTCTACGAAACACGTCCGGTGCGAGGTCGCGCAGCGGCGCGATGGCCTCGAGATCTTGGGATAGGCCGCCGGGGTGTCGAGCGGCCGGCGGAGCGCGACACGCACGAGTGCGGCGCTCAGGCCCTCGCCGTACCGCCCTGCGAGTGTTCCGATCTTCTGCTTGGTCGAGATGCCTGAGCTTCCCCCGCTTTACCGGAGACTTCCGAACCAGGTTTGATCCTGGGTAGATGGAGGAAGGACGTCACTGTGGGAACGAGGAAGTATCCGCCGGAGCTGCGGGATCGTGCGGTGCGGTTGTATCGGGAGTCCGAGCCCAGGCCGGTGATCCGGCGGCTGGCCGAGCAGCTGAACGTGCACCCGGAGGCGCTGCGGAACTGGATCCGCCAGGCTCAGGCCGATCACGGCGAGCGTGACGAACGTCCGTCGACGGCGATGCTCGAGGAGAACCGGCGGCTGGCCCGGGAGAACGCGGAGCTGCGCCGTGTCAACGACGTATTGCGCGCGGCGAGTGCGTTTTTCGCGTCCGAGATTGACCCGACCCGGAGGCGGTCATGAGGTTCATCGATGCCCATGACTTCCCGGTCGGTCTCGTACTACGGGTCCTGCAGATCGCCTCGTCGACGTACTACGAGTGGCGGGCACGGGCGGCCCTGCCCGCTCGGCGGCGGCGTGAGGACGCCGAGCTGCTGGCGTTGATCGACGAGGTCCGCGCCTCACACGAGTTCGCCGGCACCTACGGGTCGCCGCGGGTGTGGCTGGAGCTGCGCCGCCGCGGGGTGCGGGTCGGCCGCAAACGGGTCGAGCGGATCATGCGCGAGAACGGACGCCGAGGCGCCTACCTGCGCAAGGGGTGGAAGGGTGGCTCGACGAAGCAGAATCCGCGGCACACCGCCGCCCCGGATCTGCTGGACCGGGACTTCACCGCGACCGCGCCGAACCGCAAGTGGGTGGCCGATCTGACGCGGATCCCGACCGGTGAGGGGGTGTTGTGGTTGGCGAGTGTGCGCGACGCGTTCTCGAATAAGGTGGTCGGCTGGCGTACCGGTCCGCGGGCGGACACCGACCTGGTGCTCTCCGCGCTCGATTACGCCCTGTTCTCCCGCGACGTCCGTGGCGGGGAGTTAATTTTCCACAGCGACAAGGGCTGCCCAATATACGGCGGTGCGGTTCACGCAGCGGCTCGTGGACGCCGGCATCGCCCCGTCCACCGGCAGTGTCGGGGACAGCTTCGATAATGCGCTCGCGGAGAATCTGTGGTCGACGCTGAAGATCGAGTTGATCTATTGGCCCGCAATCGCATTCGCTACCAGAGCGGAGGCGGAGTCGGCGTTGTTCCGGTATATCGACACCTGGTACAACCCGCGCAGGATCCAGGCCGGTCTCGCGGGACTCTCACCGGACGAGTACGAACGCGCCTACCATGTCCGGCCGGAACTACCGGAGGCAGATATCATCCAACCTGAGCTCACCGGAGCCATGTAGAAAGGTCTCCGGAGAAGCGGGGGAACCTCAGTTGCGTCCATGACGATGGATGCTCCTATTGCTGTCAAGCAGTGTCGGCCAGGGTTAGGGAGCTGGACTGCTGCTCGCGGTCGGTGAGCCACCGCGAGTAGGTGGCGGCGAGATCGGGGTCGAGGCGTTGCCCGATCTCCAGACGTCGTACGCGCTGGTAGGGAACCGCGAGTGCGGTTGCCACCGTGGTGATCGGGATGGCCAGTGTTCGGCGACGTTGGCGAAGTCGGCCTGTGGCGCTATTCACTGGCAGCGGATTCTTCGATGATCTTGAAGACCTCGCGCGCGACGAAGCGTTTGAGGCAGCGGATGATCTCGCGGTCGGACTTGCCTTCCGCTGTGCGTCGCGCAATGTAGTCGACGGTGCGTGTGTCACCGGCGGACATCCGCACGAGCACGATCCGGTGGATCGCGGAGTTGGCGGTGCGGTCACCGCCCCGGGAGAGCCGGTGCCGCTGATGCTTACCCGACGAGGCGGGGATGGGTGCAGTTCCGCACAGTGCGGCGAACTGCTGCTCGCTGCTCAGTCGTTCGGGGTTGTCACCGCAGGCGACCAGAAGCTGGCTGGCGACGAGAGGGCCGACGCCGGGCAGCTGCAATAGGGCCGGGTTGACCTGGGCGGCCAGCTCACCGAGCCGGGTGTCGATGCCATCGATGTCGGACGTGTGCTGCTGATGGCGCACGGCCAGTCGCTTCAAAGTGCCGCGGAGGGTTTGCTCCGGGCCGTGACCGGGAGTCGGCCGTGATCGAGCGAGTGCGGCAACGAGTTTCACGTTGCCGAGATTTCGGTAGGTAGCGCGGATCTGCTCCGGTGCGGTCACCAGCAGAGCATGGATCTGGTTCATCGCCGCGCCTCGCGCCTTGCGAGCCGAGGACCGTTCGGTGAGCAGGATCCGCATCGATTCGACCAGCCCGTCGCGGTCTTTCGGGGTCGCCAGCCCGCGCCCGGACAGTGCAGTGACGGCCGCCTGGAGCGCGTCGAGCGGGTCGGACTTACTGTGCAGACGGCGTGCACGGCGGTCGGGCCGGGCGACCTCGAGAACGGTCATCCCGGCACGGCGCAGTATGCGCGCCAGTTCGGCGCCGTAGCTGCCGGTGCCCTCCACCGCGACCGCGACGACGACGCCGAATCCGCGAAGATAATCGATGCCCTTCCGGTAGCCGGCGCCGGTGGCCCCGAACTCGCGGTCACCGAGTGGCCGTCCGTGTTCGTCGATGACCGCGACGTGATGGGTGTCCTTGTGGGTGTCGATTCCCCCGTACACGCTGATCTTGCTCTCGTAGTCGGTGCCCACAGATGATGCCCTTCCCTCGATCGGTGTGGACACGCACCAACCGGGCGGGCAGACAGCACATAGACGAGACTGCCGAAGTCAAGCTCCTATCAAGTCATGCCTGCCCGGTCGGTGCGCGCAGCCACGAGGTGACGGACAGATCCATCGGAAGACAGTCCCCACATCGGGGCGTCGGTGTACGACCGGGTCACGTCACCCCGCGGCCGTATCCATCATCTATGTGTACGAGCCGGATCAGGACGTCACCGGCGTGTCGTAGCCGGAAAGTAGGCGGTCATCGCGTGACTCTTCGAGAGACCGACCAAAGTCACTCGATGAAGGACCACGCGATGACCACTACCCACGATATCGACCTGCACCAGTTCTTGACCGATCGCCTCACCGACGCCAGCCCTGACCTGCTGCGGAGTTTGCTGTCCACGTTCATCGACGCGCTGATGGGCGCCGAGGCCGACACCCTGTGCGGCGCCGGCTACGGCGAACGCTCTTCAGGACCGCACCAACAGCCGAAACGGCTACCGACACCGCGACTTCGACACCGGCACTCTGGACATCGCGATCCCCAAGCTGCGTCAGGGTTCGTATTTCCCAGACTGGTTACTGCAGCGCCGCAAGCGCGCCGAACGTGCCCTGACCTCGGTGGTGGCCACCTGCTACCTGCTCGGCGTCTCGACCCGCCGGATGGAGAAACTCGTCGATTCCCTCGGCATCACCAGTCTGTCGAAGTCGCAGGTGTCCGTCATGGCCAAGGACCTCGACGCCCAGGTTGGCAAGAACACAAGTCCAGTGTTGCTTCGCCGCCGAAGGTTTGAGGTGGTGCAATAGCAACGAACGCTGGATGTTTTCTCGATCCTGGCTCTCACGCACCGGCACGTAGCCGGGACCGGTGGGTCAGGGTAATTCCGATCCCTTCCGCCGCGGTTCGCACGGAGCTCGTGTGGTTGTCGGGCCGGAAGCGATGAGAGGGACCCGTCACGCTGATCGCGGCGACGACGTCCTCACCTTCGCGGACGGGGGCGGCTACGCACACGATTCCGGTTGCGGATTCCTCGTATTCGTAGGCCATACCCTCGGCGGCGATGCGGTCGAGCTGGGTGCGCAGCGGTCCGGGCAGGATGATGGTCCGCGGGGTGTAGTGGGCCAGTGGAGCGGAGAGCACCTGTTCTCGGAGGGCATTGTCGGCGTGGGCGAGCAGTACCTTGCCGATTGCGGTGCAGTGCACCGGCATCCGGCCCCCGATCCGCGATGGTGCGCTTGCTTGTCGATGGCCGCCGATCTTCGACAGGTACACGACGTCCGTCCCGTCGAGGACCCCCAGGTGCACCGTCTCGTGGGTGCGCACATACAGGTCCTCCATGAACGGGATCGCCACCTCGAGCAGGCTGCGCTCGACCGACGCCCGCATGCCCAGCTCGAACAGGGAGCCCCCGAGCCGGTAGCCGGTGCCGGTGCGGTCCAGCATCCGCACCGCCACCATGTCGGAGAGCACCCGGTGCAGCGTGCCCTTCGGGATGGATGTCCGCCGGACCAGTTCGGCCAGCGACAGGGTCGAGTCGTCGATGGTGAACCCATGCAGCACCATCATGACCTTTCCCAGCACCGTCGTGCGGTCGAACTCCTGATCGGACACTGCCGATTCACCTCCGCTGCCACCGGCGACGCCGTCCACGATACCGGCAGTGTTCGGCTCAGTGGAACGCAATGCTTGGCGGACGATCACCCCGCGGCGACAGTGGAACCACAGTCCATTCCCCACGATCACATCGGGACGTCAGATGAGCACACCTCCGGGCACCAGCCTGCCCCCCACGGCGCGAGCCTCCGCCGAGGCGGTCGTCGCCGCCGCCGAGCGGTTGAGCACCGCCGCCGCGACTTTCACGCCGTGCACCCCGGTCCGCGACCTGATCGGCTCCGACGACGCCGCTGCCGCGTACGCCGTCCAGGAACGGATCGTCGCCGACCGAATCGCCGCCGGAGCGAGCGTCGTCGGCCGCAAGATCGGCCTGACCTCCCCGGCGGTCCAGCAGCAGCTCGGCGTCGACCAACCGGACTTCGGGGTGCTGTTCGACGACATGCGCTGCCAGGAGGCCGGCCCGATTCCGCTGTCGCGTCTGCTGCAGCCGAAGGTGGAGGCGGAGATCGCGTTCGTCCTCGACCGCGATCTGGTGGACGGGCCGCTCGACGACGCCCAGATCCGCGCCGCCGTCGACTACGCGGTGGCCGCCCTCGAGATCGTCGACAGCCGAATCGCCGGGTGGGACATCACCTTCGGAGACACCGTCGCCGACAACGGGTCGAGCGGGCTGTTCGTCCTCGGTGCCGACCGGCGCACCCTCGACTCCTTCGACCCGGTCGCCGCGCAGATGCAGATGTCCGTCGGCGACACCGCGGTGTCGACCGGAACCGGCGCCGCCTGCCTCGGTGACCCGCTACGGGCGCTGGCCTGGCTTGCGCGCACCGCACGCGAGTTCGGCCAACCATTGCTGGCCGGCCAGGTGATCTTGTCCGGGGCCCTCGGACCGATGGCCGTCATCGACACCGCCGGCACCGTCCGCGCCGACATCACCGGTCTCGGATCGGTCACCGCAACCTTCACCCAGGAGTGAGCATCATGAGCGAGAACACCCGTAAGGTCACCGTCGCGGTGATCGGATCCGGCAACATCGGCACCGACCTGATGATCAAGGTGATCCGCCACTCCGACGTCCTGCGGATGGGCGCGATGGTGGGCATCGACCCCGACTCCGACGGGCTCGCCCGCGCCCGCCGACTCGGCGTCCCCACCACCTCGGACGGCGTCCAAGGCCTCCTTCAGCTGCCGAACTTCGACGACATCGACGTGATCTTCGACGCCACCTCCGCCAAGGCACACGCCGCCAACGCCGCCCTGCTCGAACCGCTCGGCAAACGGCTGATCGACCTCACCCCGGCCGCCCTCGGCCCCTTCGTGGTGCCGGCGGTCAACCTCGACGAACACCGGGACGCCGCCAACGTCAACATGGTCACCTGCGGCGGTCAGGCCACCATCCCGATCGTCGCCGCCGTCTCCCGCGTGACACCGGTCGCCTACGCCGAAATCGTCGCCTCCATCGCCTCGAAGTCCGCCGGACCGGGCACCCGCGCGAACATCGACGAGTTCACCGAAACCACCTCCCACGCCATCGAAACCGTCGGCGGCGCCCGCCGCGGCAAGGCCATCATCATCCTCAACCCGGCCGAGCCGCCGCTGATCATGCGCGATACCGTCCTGTGCCTGATCTCCGCCCCCGACCCGGCCACCCACGACAAGGTGCGCGACTCGATCCAGACCATGGTCGACCACGTCGCGACCTACGTGCCCGGCTACCGACTCAAGCAACAGGTCCAGATCACCCCGGTCCCGGACGGCCAACCCGTCCACACCCTGCTCGCCTCCGGGGACACGGCAGCCCCCACCCACCAGGTGACGGTGTTCCTCGAAGTCGAAGGCGCCGCCCACTACCTGCCCGCCTACGCCGGAAACCTCGACATCATGACCTCGGCCGCAGTGCGCTACGCCGAGTCCGTCGCCGACACGATCGCCGCCCCGACGGCAACACAGGGAGCCACCCGATGACCACCAGGCTGTTCATCCAAGACGTCACCCTCCGCGACGGCATGCACGCCGTCCGCCACCGCATCACCCCCGACGACGTCGGCACGATCGTGGCCGCGCTCGACGCCGCCGGTGTCGACGGCATCGAAGTCGCCCACGGCGACGGACTCGCCGGCGGATCGCTGAACTACGGCCCCGGCAGCAACACCGACTGGGAATGGATCGAAGCCGCCGCCGCCAACCTCACCCACGCCCGGCTGACCACCCTGCTGCTGCCCGGCATCGGCACCATCGCCGAACTCGAACACGCCTACCAACTGGGCGTGCGGTCGGTGCGGGTGGCCACCCACTGCACCGAAGCCGACGTCGCCGCCCAGCACATCGGCAAAGCCCGGGAACTCGGCATGGACGTCTCCGGTTTCCTGATGATGAGCCACATGACCACCGCACCCGAGCTCGCCGCCCAGGCCAAGCTCATGGAGTCCTACGGCGCGCACTGCGTCTACGTCACCGACTCCGGTGGCCGGTTGACCATGGACGGCGTCCGCGACCGGGTCCGCGCCTACCGGGACGTGCTCGACGAGGCCACCGAGATCGGCATCCACGCCCACGAGAACCTGTCGCTGTCGGTCGCCAATTCCGTCGTCGCCGTCGAAGAGGGCGTCACCCGCGTCGACGCCTCCTTGGCCGGGCACGGCGCCGGCGCCGGCAACTGCCCGATCGAACCGTTCATCGCCGTCGCGGACCTGCAGGGCTGGAAGCACAACAGCGACCTGTTCGCCCTCCAGGACGCCGCCGACGACCTCGTCCGGCCGCTGCAGGACCGGCCCGTCCGCGTCGACCGGGAAACCCTCACCCTCGGCTACGCCGGCGTGTACTCGTCCTTCCTCCGACACGCCGAAGCCGCATCCCAGCGGTACGGCATCGACGTGCGCACCATCCTCCTCGAGGTCGGCCGCCGCGGCCTCGTCGGCGGACAGGAAGACCTCATCGTCGACATCACACTCGACCTGATCGCCACGAACTCTGAGGTCGCCGTGAGCTAAGGGCGTGCAGATAAATAACACGCAATACTGGCTAGATTGCGGCGTGTCGGCTTGCTCTGGCCGCGAATTCTCTTATGTCGGTTGCGGTGTCGAGTTTGATGCCTGTGGGTTCGGTTGTGTGGTCGACCAGGTCGAGTAGGGGGCGGGTCTGGTTGACGGCGTTGCGGATGGTTGTAGCGCTGAGTCCGGTCAGCTCGGCGAGGACGGTGGCGGGTGTGGAGAATCGCTGTTGTTGCAGGGTGAGGGCGGTGCGGTCGGCGAGGGTGAGCGCGGGTTTGCGTCCGTTGGTTCGGGTGGGGTTGGGGTGTTGTGCCCGATGGACAGGGGTGAGTTCGTCGATGAGTTGGGTCCATCGGGTCGGTGTCAGTCCGGTCAGTTCGGCGGCGTGTAGCCACTGCAGGTCGGGTCGCTGGGGTGGTGTGGCGGGTTCGCTGTGGGTGGTGGGCTCGGCGGGGAGGGAGTCGATGGGAGTGGGATGCAGTGTGTAGTTCCAGTCGCCGTGCCATTCGTGGCGAGCGATCGGGATGGCGGCCAGTTGCTGGTCGCTGATTTTGATGCCGATCGGATAGGTCCCGGTGTCGAGCTGCGCGTGTACGCGTAGTCCGGTGCGGGTGGTGGTCGCCGCGATCGTGTTGATGATGACGTCATGGCTGGTCAGGGGTCTGCCACGCCAGTTCATGGAGATGTGGGAGAACAGGCGGTGCTCGATGGCGTTCCATTTGGAGGTGCCGGGCGGAAAGTGGCAGACCGTGATGGCCAGGCCGGTTTCGGCGGCGAGTGCGGAGAGTTCGGTTTTCCACGCCCTGGTGCGGGAACTGTTGGAGCCGCCGGAGTCCGCGGTGACCAACAGTCTCGTGGCGTCGGGGTAGTTCACGGCACCGACACCGCGCCACCAGCGGCGCAGCGATTCCACGGCGAAGGCGGCGGTGTCGTGGTCGGTGCCGACGTTGACCCAACCCGCGTTTTCGGACAAGTCGTAGATCCCGTAGGGCGCGACCTTGCCCAGCTCGCCGGGGAAGTCGTGGGTGTCGACGCCCTCCGGTTCACCCTTCGGCTGATATTCGGCACCGTTGTTCTTGTACGGTCCGACCAATTCCTTCTTCTTCGTATCGACGCTGACCACCGGCTGCCCACCACCCTGATGGTCTTTGACCTGCTCGTTGATGTAATTGAACTGGGCGTCGCGGTCGGGGCTCTGCTTGCCCTCCAGGGTTTTGGCGTTGGATTGCAAGCTGAAACCCTCCTGCCGCAGCAGGTCCCCGACGACATCCGCGCCGACTTTGTGTCCTTGACCGGTCAACGTGTCCGCGAGGTTGTACGTCGACTTCGCGGTCCACCGCAGCGGCGACATCGGATCGCCCCGCTGGTCCGGTTTCACCAACGCCAACAACGCCGGAACCAGGCCGGGGTCGACCTCGGCCGCTCGTTTGCGGCCACCACCAGCCCGGCGCACCCGCCCCAGCGGAGCCTGCCCGGACTCCAACTCCGTCACCCCCGCCGACACCGTCGCTTCCCGCCGCCCGTGCCACGGCCCGACCCCCGCCGCGCCCCAACATCCGAGCCTCCGCGCCCAACACCAGCCGACGCTGCCGCTCATCCAAATGCGGCAACACCACCGCGAACTTCGCCGCCAGATCCTCCACAGTCACAACGAAATCGCCCATACCACAATATAGTCCGAAAACACTGAATGTTACGACTTGATTCTCTGCACGCCCTAAGCTTGTCGTTTAACCTCGGCCATCGCGTGGGGCAGTTGGTGCTGGTGTTGTTCGGCGTGTCGCCGCGGCATGAGGCGACCACCGCCTGATCATCTTGAGGTTCCTTCCAGAGAACTTTCGAGACGAAAACAGGCGGTGGCCGTGAGTATCAGTGTGCCCGATCGGTGGGCGGTCGGGGAAGAATCGGTCCCCGATCCGCGTGTCGACCTGGTGTCGTTCCGCGAAGAGTTCTACCGGTGTCTTCCGTCCCGAGGTGATGCATTGTTCGAGTTGACCGATGCGCTGCTGTGTTCCGGCACCGCGGTTCGCACCCTGGTCGAGTTGTCACTGGCCGCAGAGCATCGGCGCGGTCACGGCGCCTTGTACGACGCAATCAACTGCGGCAGAGTAGATTTCACTCGGCTGCGTCGCGCACTCGGCGGGCTGACGATCCCGTGTGATCGTGGCGGCCGGATCGTTCTGGCCGTCGATGTCAGTGCCTGGTTGCGCCCGGATGCACCGACGAGTCCGCAGCGCGGGTTCTGCCACGTCTACGGCCGCGGGAAGAATCAGGCGCAGCTGATCCCGGGGTGGCCGTACTCGTTCGTCGCCGCACTCGAGACCGGGCGTACCTCGTGGACGTCGGTGCTCGACGCGGTCCGCTTGCGCCCCGACGATGACGAAACCGCTGTGACGGCGACCCAGGTGCGTGAAGTGATCACGCGGTTGCGCGAGGCCGGGCACCACTGCGACGGCGACCCGGACATTCTGCTGGTGTTCGACGCCGGATACGAGTTGGCGCGGTTGGCGTTCGTGCTCGCCGATCTCCCGGTGCAGGTGTTGGGTCGGATGCGTTCGGACCGGGTGCTGTGCTTCCCGGCGCCGCCACCGGGCCGTACTGGGCGCCCACCCCGGCACGGCCCCGAGTTTCGATTCGCCGACCCGATTACGTGGCCTACACCCGAGACCATCTCGAGCACCGAGACGGACCGATACGGCACAGCCTCCGCTTCGGCGTGGAATCGGTTGCACCCTCGACTCGTTCATCGTGGCTCGTGGGCTCAGCACCCGGGGCCGCCACCGATCGTGGAAGGCACGGTGATCCGGTTGACCGTCGACCACCTTCCTGGGGACCGGCATCCCACCCCGGTGTGGCTGTGGTGCTCGGACCCGGGCGTCAGTGCTGACGATCTCGACCGGTTGTGGCAGCTGTTTCTGCGGCGCTTCGATCTCGAGCACACCTTCCGTTTCTTCAAGCAGACGTTGGGGTGGACCGCACCTCGGCTCCGCCGTCCCGAGGCGGCCGACCGCTGGACCTGGATCGTGCTGGTGGCCTACGCCCAACTCCGGCTCGCCCGTCCTCTGGCCGAGGACCTACGCCGCCCGTGGGAACGGCCTGTCCCACCAACACGATTGACGCCGGCACGGGTTCGTCGAGGGTTTTCGCGCACCCGTGCGACGATGCCTGTTCCGGCCAGTGCACCGAAACCCAGTCGACCCGGACCCGGACGCCCACCCGGATCGAAAAACACCCACCGCGCACCGCATCACCACGTGGGCAAACGCGCCGAAACCAAAGCTAGAAAACCCGTCGGGGCCGCCTGCCCAGGTTAAAAATCAAGCTAAGCCGGGCCGCGCGTGGGTGGGGCCGAGTCCGTCGTCAGCGTTGTGTCGTGCTCGGCCGGCGCCCGGTGCCTGCACCTTCGCGGTCGCAGTGTCGAAGCGGACACAGGGGTCCCCGGAGCGGGTATCGAAGGGCGGATCGGCGTGTTCGTAAACGAACGCGAAGTGGGGCGCACCTCGTGATAGGCGACCCCCCACTTCCGGTGTTCGGGGCGAGCGAGCAGGTCACGCGGCACCGCGTGACTGCTCGACTGTCACCACCCGGCGGCTGGTTCTAGCTCGCGGCCTTCCACCGGTTGCGTCCGTCGGAGCCGGGTGCGCAGACCATGGCTGTTCCGGTGCTGGTGTGTTGGCCGTCGCTGAGAATGCAGACCATGGCGTCACGGAATTTGCAGACGCAGGTGTCCCCGTTCGTCGGCAGGCTGACGGGCTCGTCGGCACGGTGACTGCTGTGCGTCATTGTGAACGCCGACGATCGGCACGATGACGGACGCACCCGGGCACGGCAAGACCGGACGGGACGGTTCTGTCAGCCGCTGCGGGGTGGGGACAGCAGACGTCCCTGTGTGTAGATCCCGATCAGGTCCCACGGCGGATCGGGGAACCCGAAGCGGCGACGATCCTCGACCGCGGCCGCCGATAGGACGCACAGTGCGTCCCCGAGCGGATTCCCGACGTACCGGATGGTGCCGAACGCCTCGCGGGCGACGAGGACCAGCCGCTCGGTACCCCGGCGATGGAGCCACTGCACATGCTCACCGGTGGTGCGGCGTAGCCAGCGCCGCACGGTCGATTCCGGGCGTCCCATCTGCTCGGCGATCCTCCGGAACCCCAGGCCTTTCGCCTTGTGGGCCAACGCATTCCCGATCACCTCGGTGGTGTCGGCCCGGCGTACCTGCAGGGCGGTGGGCAGCAGGATGTGCGTGGCGCCGCAGTCGCGGCAGCGCACCCGTTGTGGGCGCACGGTCAGGGTCGTCTCGCCCACCGAGCGGACGGTGCGGGCACGCCCGTGTCCCCATCTGGCCACCGCGCCCCGGCACTGCGGGCATCGCATGGTGCCGGCGTCGAGGAGGGCGTCGGCCTCCTCGGGCCGGCGTAGGACGATCACAGCCGATGACTCCGCTCATGGTGGGACCAGTGTCGACGACTACATCCCATCGCACCAGGGGCCGGTTCGTGTTGGTAGCAGCGCTTCTCACGGCACGCCGTCACGCCCGATGCCGACGACGTCGCAGCCGTCGCCGCGCGGTCGTGTCCGCCCGATCCGGCAGTGCTCTCACGGGCTGTTCTCGTTCGTCGGCACGGTGACGATGCAGACGATCGGCCCTCTGCCCGGAACCCATCTGCATCACGGATGACGGTTGGTCGCCCCGTGGTCGTCATACGCAGAGACGCTCAACACTGGTGACGCCGGTGCCGCCGCTGCAGAAGGCGCCGGGTTTGACGACGTTCCCCGAGGGTGCCGGATTCGGTGCGGGGGTGGGCGGTGTGGGTGCGGGGCGAGATTGCGGTGCCGGCGCGGGACTCGGTGCCGGGGTTCCGCCGTCGCAGGTCCACAGTCCGCGGTCGGCGGCGCGGGCGGCGGTTTCGGCTTCGATCAACCGGTCTGCGGTGCGCAGGTAGTCGACGGTGTAGGCGCGCGCGGCGTCTTCGCGGGCGGCCTTGATCGCGTAGTCGCCGTCCATGTCGTTGTCGAGCGCGACGTAGCGGTTGGCCTGACCCGTGCTGTCGGTGTCGGGTTGCGCCGGTTCGGGGTTGAGTTGGATTGCCCGGCCGAGGAGGTGATCCTTCGCGAACTGGGTCGATTGTGCTGCCCAGCAGTCCTGGCCTTCGGGGGCGTCGATGCCGAGGACGGATACGGTGAGCGTCTCGCCGCTGGTGGGGTGTCGGGTGATGATGGTGTCTCCATCGATGACCTCGACGACCTGGGTGACGCCCTCGGTCGTGTATGGGTTTGCCGGTCCGGCCACCGCCGGGGATGCCGCTGCGCCGAGGGCGGCGAGGGTGGCGGCACCGACGAGGACCGCTCGCGCGGCCCGGGCGGGCGTCGTTGTCGATTTGCTGTGCACGTGAACTCTCCTGATGTGAATGGACGACGTCCGGACCGTGGCTCGATCGCGGCCATGTGGCGACGGTGTGGCTGTGTAGCAGTGCTGGGACCTACGCGTCATCCACGGTGGACGCGAACATCGGTGTGGTGATGAGAGGTTCGGGGGTGGCCGACCGGGCCTGCCGCTGTGGTGGCCTCGGTCCAGCTGCCCGTCCCGCCTCCGAAGCCGTGGCCGCCCACCGGAAGGGGCGGTGTGCCAGTCAGCTGGGTTGGCTGCTGATGCGCGCCCGGGGGTTGCTGGCCGCCGGGGGTGGTGTGACCGCCATCGATATGTCCTTCGAATCCAAGTGATGCGGGATGGCGGACGTGAGGAGCTGATCGTTTGCTCGGAATCCCCCGGAAGATAGATACCAGACGAACCGGACCTCACAGATACCGTGGGTCGGTTCTCCTGCAATATGGGATGCCGAAGGGTTTCCCGTGAGCTTTCACAGCAGTACTTTCCTCGAGGTATCCGAGCCTGCCGGACCCGACCCAATGGGGGAGCCGACATCCCGAGGGTCGAGCTTCGTCTGACTGCCAGGTCAGGCGTCGGGTGGGTGTATGTGCGGGTCACGAAATCCCGGCACACGCGGTACCTGCAGCACGGTGCATAGTCGGCGACGCCAGCCGATCACACGGCTTCCTGAATCATCGAAATATGCGACGGCACGACATATCACACGAATGCAGCGGGGTGTCATTCACGTGATCTACACCTACATTGCGAATCGGGAGCGCCGCGTGAACCAGGTCGGCGCGGTCTGCTTTGATACGCAGGAGGGTGCGAGTGACGCCGGCACGTAGACGCGGCATCGCTGTACCACGCCGTGCGTTCACAAGAAGGGCGTGTCTGAGGCAGGAGGCATATGAGGACAGCGACGCAGCGCCGTCGGACCGGTTGGGGAATCATGCTGGCGGCGGCGATTGCCGGGGTGATGGGTGTGACCGCAAGTCCCGCGTCGGCCGAACCTGCACCGACGACGATCACCATCTCCAGTGAAGACCTCTATGTCAACGAAACCTACACGGTCACGGTGCATTGCCAGGAGCGCAGCACCGTGGGCGTTGCGGTGGATGTCGATCCCGCCGTTGCTGAGCAGAGCGACTTGCTCGGGGGTATTCCAGTTGCGCCAAATGAGGACTTGTTGGCGACCGTGCAGTGGAGGCCCACCAGCATCGGAACGCACACCCTGTATGCGTATGGCTGCGCCAGTGGTGTGGGATGGCCGGACTATCGACCGCCGACCGCATCGCTGACTGTGGACGTGATGCCAGCACCGACAGGCACGGGGAGCGCTGACGGCATCCCCGTCATCGGGCCGATCTTGAGGGAGCTGTTCGGCTGATCCAGCCGTGTTGCCTCCTTCACGACCGGCCAGTGAGGGGGAGGACCTTCATGCGCGATACGAAGTTCCCTCCCTGCTCATCGGTTCCTCGCAGCGGAAAACGCGAGCTGGGGTTCGGCGGCGGGCGGGCTACTGTTGGGTCCTGATTCGATCTAAAGCGAAACCGCTCCGACGAACCCTTCCTGCGCGCCGTGGTACGGAATCGCCCGGACCTTCCTCCTGGCTGCAGGCTTGGAACTTTGGCCGAGGTCATGCGATCGACGACGTCGTGGATGACCCGGATACCGCGGATCATTCTGCAGCCGCTGACTGCACCTTCGGTGGTGGTCTGAGCCGCGATGTGTCGTTGGCCACGGGGTTTTCGCGATCTCGTGGTCGTCGCCGACTACGCTTGGTCGAATGGCTACTCGACTTCTGAGTCATTCCTGCGCTGGAGGGCAGTGAACGCTGTCGGGCGAGCCGACTAGGATCAGCACAATTGATGTGGTCGGCTCGTAGCGTGCCGCCAGGGGAATGGAGCGAGCGCCGGATGGCACGTGATGTCGGGCAGTCAGGTAGATATCTGTACAACCGGCTCAGTGAGAAGCAGTTCCAGCAGTTGTGCAATGCCCTTCTCGCGCATAGTTTCCCGGATACAATCTGTTATCCCGTAGGGCACAGTGACGGCGGGCGAGACGCGGTCCGTCGCACTGGTGGTCGATCCGTTATCTACCAGGTCAAGTGGACGAGCAAGCCACAGCAGAATCCCGTGTCATGGCTGACCGCGGCTATCAAAGGGGAAGCGGACGACATCCGGCGCCTTGTCGCAGAAGGTGCTGAAGAGTACTACCTCATGACCTCGGTAGCAGGGACCGCGGTCCCCGGGCGCGGCACAATGGACAAACTCGACGAACGCCTGGAGGAGTACTCCGCGGAATTCGGGATACCTGTGCACTGTTGGTGGCAATCCAACATCGACGCCAGAGTTGACGCGGCACCCGCGGAACTCAAATGGGCATACCAAGAGATGCTGGCTGGCGTCGACGCGGTGCGCTATCTTATCGAGGCCGACAATCTTGCGGCAAAGGACCAGGACCTCCGAACCCTCCTACGAGCAGTTCTCGCCACTCAATGGCAAGAAGACGTCAAGGTGAAGTTCAAGCAGGCCGAACTGGAGGCACACCACCTCATCGACTTGTTCATCGACGTCGAAGCAGTACAGGTGGCACTGCCCCGTCGAGCGATGCAGCTCTCGCACCTCAAGCACCGGCAGAACCTCGGGGGTGCCGCCGCGTACCTGCTGGCGACAGACAAGCCGCTTACCTTGGTGCGAGGCGAGCCGGGACAGGGCAAGTCGACACTTGGTCAGTATCTCTGCCAGGTGCATCGTTCGGCCTTCCTGGCTGACGACGGGTACAGGTTGGGAGACTCACGCCTGAAAGAGCCTGACGTTCCCCGGCTGCCGCTGCGCCTGGACCTCCGTGACTACGCCACGTGGCTTGGTGGTGAGGACCCGTTCGCCGACGAAGACGACAACAACAACACCCGCAAGAAAAAACGTCGAGAGCGCAAGCCGGGCTCTCTCGAACTGTTCTTGGCGGAGTTTCTACTGGCCCGCGGCGGGGGCTTGCCGGCCACGGTCGAAACGGTACGCGACGTCTTGCACCGATTTCCGATGCTCGTAGTGCTCGACGGTCTCGACGAGGTTGCACGGGTCCAAACGCGCACGCGTGTGGTCAAAGAGATCGACGAATTCACAGCCCGGCTGGGTACGAACAGCTTGAGCGCCCCACAAGTTGTGGTGACCACGCGTCCCAATGCCTCAGGAATGGCCGAACCGTCGCCGGACACCTTCGAAACGATCGCCCTGTCCCGGCTGAGTGCCTCGCTGCGAACCGAGTACCTGCGCAAGTGGGCTGATACGCACGCCATTCACGGCCGAGACCGCCGCGACCTAGAACGCACATTCCGGCAGCGGTCATCGGAGCCGCACATCCTCCAGCTCGCTGATAACCCCATGCAGCTGACAATCCTGCTGTACCTCATGCGCAAACGCGGCAACTCGGTGCCCGCCGCCCGGACCGATCTATACACGTCTTACATGGAAACCTTTCTCGACCGGGAGACAGCGAAGACACCATCGGTCGACGAGTACCGAGACGATCTCGAGGAGGTGACTGCCTACCTGGGGTGGCATCTTCAGTCCCTCGCGGAATCGGCCGGCGGGAACGGGCAACTGGCGACCAAGGCCCTGCGGAGGGCGATCCTCGTTTACCTCGACGCCGTAGAGAAAGAAACGAAGCTGGTCGACGCACTCTTCACGGCCGTCACCGATCGTGTCTGGGCGCTGACCAGCAAAATCCAAGGAACATTCGAGTTTGACGTGCAACCGCTACGCGAGTATTTCGCCGCGCGGTTCCTCAACGATTTCGCTGGTGCCGATGTCCGCGGCTTCGACAAATCGACCGTTCTCCGCGCACTGGTTCGCCGTCCGTACTGGCTGAACACCAGTCGCTTCTATGCAGGCTTCGCCAAGCCCAATGAGCTCGCAGGGCTTGTGGAAGCCCTCGAGGAGGAATTCGAGGAGGGAGTGAGGCCGCTCCAGGTGAGACTCGCAGCCTGGACTTTGCTGGCGGACGGCGTTTTTAGTGCCCGCCCGCGGACACAGCGGAACGTCGTGGAGTTGGTCACCGACGATTTGAGTATCCGACTGCTGGCCCACACCATGGCATCCAGTCCGGAAACACCGATGCTTGCCTACGATCGCGGTGGCCGGGAACTGGCTGAACAGCTGCAGAAACACTTGGCGGCGGACCCCGAGTCGGCGCTCACACCCGAGCGCACCGCGATCGTGAAGCGGTTTCAGGACCGGGAAGCATTCAATGACTGGTGGCAAACCGAGCTAATGGCCGCCAGCGGACGACGGCAAATCGCCTGGCTACAACTCGGCGCCCCCGTTCAGGCCGGGATGCACGTCAAACCCGAGAAGGTTTCGGAACTTGATCTTCGTGAGGACAGCGCTGTAGAGGCTGCCGTCGAAGCTGGCATCATGCCGGATCCTGAATCCCCGCTTGAGGAGCGGATGATTCAAGCCGTTCTCACCGGACAATGCTCCGACTCTGAGGGAGGAGGTTGGAGCGTCGCTAGCGATCTCATCAAGCTCTGCGCCCCTCGCCACCACCTGCGTAAGGCGCTTGAACTGTGTAAGAGGGACGAGGATGACGACGAACAACCGTTCTACCGCGCAGTCGTAGGGCATTGCGACACCGGAATCTCCGATAGTGCTCGGCAGGCAGCCATGAGGCGCCTCAGAGCACGCGATGCGCGGTTCGCGCAATTGCAGCGGGCGCTTCGTTTCAATAGGGGGCAGGCGGGAACGACCTCGCCGTGGGGCAACACCGCTCGAGCGTTGAGCACGATCTACGGTCCATGCTGGCTCGCGGCGGAAATTGCGGTTATCGGGGCAGTCCTACCAACCGCGAAGTTCAGGACCGGAGTAGACATCACAAGGAACTCCAACGCGCTTGGGAACGCGGCCGACTACGGCCGTCTACTCCAGGACATTCGGTTCAACCGCGCGAAGTCGGAGTGGTGGTCCGAGCAGTTCGCGGAGTACGACGATCCACTGTCGAGGGCCACCTGGGCGTTGGCGCTCCTGGCGGGAGGGTCAGGCGAGGTTGTTCTCGCCAACATCGCCAACCTCGCTGCTGCGGCCAAAACTCTACCGTCACCCATGCTCAGCGCGATGGTCGCAGGCTCGAGTCGCTTGGGGGCCTCCGGGCTGGCACGGAAACTTGGAGATGGGGTGGTGGCCGCAGCAGTGGACATCTCGTCGGTCGTGGGCCTGTTGGTGGCGCATCACGCGACCCATCTTGACTTTGCTGTTGACCTGCCGGAGTTCACAAATCAGCAGCTCAGTGAGCTGAGCAAGTTCGGGACGAGCGGATGGCCGGCGTTGCGTGCCTTGTCGGTGAGAATGCTCAAGTCCCCTTCCGAGGAAGTGTTGGCAGGTCTTCGAGCACACGGCCCTGCCGCGGTTCTGCCGCCAGTGTTCATCGAGCTGGGTTCAAAGTACGAGGAAAGAATCCTCAACAGCCCTGCGAACTTCCCACTGGAATGGGTCCTCGCCGCCGAACAACGAGTGTCTCGGGATGCCGGAAACGAACCCCTGGAGAAGGTGGCTGCGGACCACAACTGGTTTTCGCTGTAGAACGGCCATCTAACGCCAGGAGTGTCCCTGTAACTTCTGTCAAGCAGCGACGGCTAAGATGGGTTGGTAGAGCTTCGCGTTCTCGCGTGTGGCGTCGAGGACGCGGCACCGGCATCGGGCGAGGCAAATGAGTGCGGCGCCCACGTTCTTGCCCTGGGCGCATCTGCGGTCGTCGTAGGCGCGGCGGGGTTGATTTTCTCGGGTAGCGGCATGGTCGCATGCGCGAGCGCTGAGTGCGAGGCTACGAATCATGGCCGCCCGGTCTCACTTCTGCTGGTTTGCAGTGTCATTCATATAGACGACATCGCCCGGCTTTGCGCACCGCCTGCGCTGCTGCTTTGTGGACCGTCTGTGATGCGTTGTTTGCCGGGTGACTTCCGTGGGTGGAACGAGCAGAACTACTCGCGCCCAGGCTGATGCTGCGGGTGTAAGTCAGGGTCGGGCGACGGCCCGCTTCGTCAGAAGTAGAGACGAGACGAGGGTGATGACTGCGAAGCTGTTCAAGGACATCGGCGGCACGTTTCGGTTACCGGATGGTTGCGAAGAGCGTGTCGTTGCGGCCGGAGCCGGGCTGCACCGCGAAACCCTCGGACCTCTAGACCGACCGCCTCCTGCCTTGTGTAACCTTTCGTCATGACCGAGTCACTGGACGGACGCATGTTGGCGGAAGCCCTGCGCCGCTTGGCGCTTCGGCAGACCGAGATTGATGGTGTCATGGACAGAATTGTCGATGACACCATAGGACTGCTGCTCTACGGCAGCAGAGCTCGCGGGGACTTCGTTCCATCGTCGGACTTCGATCTTCTGAGGTTTACCACTGCTTGGGACTCGCCCACGTTCAAGTCCGGTAGGGTCTCTGTTAGTTCGTACACGCCCGAGCAACTGCTGAGTGCGAATGGCACTCTCTTCGGCACCCATATACAGCGCGACGGTAGGGTGCTGATCGAGCGCAACGATGAACTGACGTCACTAGTTGCCGCATTTTCCCCGGCTGAACCAGACAAACTCCTCGAGCGGGTCCGGCGCTATTCGATGATTTTGAATCAGCCTGAAGCAGAGATGCGATCTCACTGTTTAGGTTTGGTGCGCCTTGCGCGTTACCTTCTGCGAACGGCGATATATGCGATTGCTATGGCTCAGGGAAAGCCGTGTTTCTCAGTTCGTGAATTGGCAGCTCAGTACGGCGAGCCGCGATTGGCCACGCTTCTTGCCTCGGATCCGGAAATTACCGGGCCAGGCTCAGACGCTTTACTCGAGGAGCTGGTCAGTCGCTTGGTCGTTGCGATTGGTCCCCTCCCATCACATGACCATGGATCACTTCATGCTCTTGCAGTTCGCTACTGGGACGTAGATCGGAGCCTTGCGGCGCTAGCCATTAGAGCAGCGGACGAGGATGACGCGGACTCCCTGGATTATTCCGACCTCCCGAAGGTTTTGCTGTGAACACTCAAGTCGCCATAATCGGCGACATTCACGGTAACAGTGCAGCTCTCGCTGGCATTCTTCGCGAATTGGATGGGCGCGTCGAGCGGTACATCTTCACGGGCGATTTCGTCAATCGTGGTGAGCACAGCGCGGCAGTTGTTCAGGGACTGGTGGAGTTGGCGCTGCGACATCGGGACACAGTGTTTGTTAGTGGTAACCACGACCGTGCATTCTTGACTGCGCTCGAGACGGGCGACCTGTCTCGGCTTCTCAAGATGGGGGGAGCCCCCACTGTCAGCTCGTACGTCGGGTACCCGTGCGGTGACATTGCTAAGCATCTGCAAGCGTCCGTTCCCGCCACCCATCTTGCCTTCTTTCGAAACTTAGTCCCCTACTTCAGGAGCGCCAGCGGTCTCTTGGTTACCCACGGCCCACGTGACCGTCCATCGACTGCACTCGTGTCCGACTACCACGTCTATGGACATGTTCCCCAACACGATCGAAGGCCCAGCATCGCGGAAAGAGAAGCTGCGATCGACACGGGGTGTGGCTCTGTTCCCGACGGGCGGCTGACGGCGCTGCTATATCCGGCTCTGACCATCATCCAGGTCGATGGGGAGGGCAGACTAGTTAGCGGCAACCTGTGAGTCGAAGCCTTGTGTAATTGCCGACCTCAGTGCGGTGTTGTCAGTCCTCTCTGCGATTACAGCTGCCCGTTGTAGCACCTCGGAGGACTCAAGGTCTTGCCCCAGGCCTCGAAGGGCCTCGGCCAAGTGCACCCGCGCCCACCCCTCACCGGTTGGGTTGCCGATCTCCGTGTATTCCGAAACGGAGTCAACGAGCAGTCCGGCTGCCTGACTGTGTCGGCCAGAGGCGCACGCAATTCGGCCCAATAGATGCTGCGCGGCGACGGTGCCTTCTCGGTTCGAAGCTTGCGTGTTCTCCTGGTTCGCTCGTTCAGCCAATCGCTCCGCCTCGCTTAGTTCCCCCTTGGTGAAGAGGAGCCTCGCGCGATCTGGAGCAGCGAAAGCGCGATGTTGCGGGTTGCCCTACAGCCTCGTTCTGGCGAAGCCGCCTCGCGGAGAGCTGCCTCGGCACCTGCGGTATCGCCACTGGCTTGCCGTATCTCCCCGAGCAGCGAGTTGGCAGCGGCAAGTGGCGCACTGGCCTCGACTGAAATGAGTAGTGAGAGTGCCTCTTCGCAATCCGCCGCCGCGCCTTCAAGATCGCCAGCGCGTCGTTTCAAGCGTGC